>CAZJZP010000051.1:0-10318 GCA_964550505.1 uncultured Prolixibacteraceae bacterium
AATCCATTTGTAATCCCGTAGTTAAGTTTATATACTTCTAACCCCTTTATTTTATTGTAACAACACCTATTTTGCCACCTATAAAGGGGGACAGGGTTTAATCCATTTTACCTCTCCCCCTAGTCAACTCCTTTTTTAATGTTCTTTTGTTTTTTCATTTACTTTTGTATAGAGAGATTGCAAAAACATTCTATATTTTTTAATTCGCTTGCAATTTCTCCGTACAAATCTTAACCACATAATAATAAACTCTTTTAAAAAAAGAAATGTTTGTTTTTTTGGGGCAACAATTTGACAAACATTTTCTATTTGATGATTTAGGATGGTTGCATTCCCATCCTTTATTTGTTTTTATAGAGTATTTACAATTTAAAAATACTTCATCGTACCACATTGACCAATTCATAATTTAACCTTCGTTATTTTTTCTATTATCAATTGATTCATTAAACTCGTATTCTGATTTGGTAGCCTTCTTTATATTAAATATATCAATTTCAATTTCATTCTCTACATTGATTTTTACTTTTCTATAATGTTCCATTACATTTTCAATTTGTTTTATGTGATGTTTTATATCTGAAATTTCAAGTTCGTTCTTTTGTCTTTCGCTAAGTCTAGAATACCAAAAAGACTGTTTAAATCTACAATTTGATATATTTAATTTTGCTTCTGTCAATATTTCATTATATTCTTCATATTTGCTTTCTAATTTAATTAATTCAAGTTTAAACTGCTCAAAATAATCCCGAAGTCCTGCTATATTGCTTCTATATTTTGATTTTCTTATTTCGTTTTCGTTTTCAAGGGTTTTTATTTCTGATATTTCATTTTTAATGTTTGTTTTTGGATACGTTTCTACGTATTTTTTAACTTCTTCATGTGTAACATTGACCGAATCCCCGCTTGATCCTGAAACCTTTGAATTTTCATACATCGATTGATGAATTTTCCACATTCTTTCTGAGAATTCCCGATCACTTTTTACGGCATTTAGTATAACATCATATAAATTTTCACATTTTATATTATTATCGTGAATACTTCCCCGTAGTTTTGCAATTTCGTTCTTTTTAACTATGGTTTGTATTGAATCATTGGAAGTTTCGATGTAATGAGACATATTATATAAACTTGTATATGAGTTGTCTAGAAGTGTTTGCCATTTATTTTTTAGGAATATTAAATCATTTTTACCAGTTAATTTATTGAGTATCCCACCTTCGGCAATTTGCTTAGTTATATTGAATTCTTTGTGTTTAAAATGTTTCTTTCCCAAATTTTATCCCTCCAATTTTAAAATGGTAATAATTTTTTAATGAAATATGTTATGACATCAATCATACTATATACATATTTATTGCGTCCTTCGTTACGTTGTTCGTTTTTATTTTTTTTACATTTACTTGCGTAATGCGTAATGTCCAATATTCCACGTTCATTCATTAAACTAAAATTTCTAACATCTACTTTATAAACGTACACATCTCCAAATCTATAACTTAAATTTTCTGCAAAGTTGTGTGCGTTTCTTCCATTTGTAAAAACTTTATAAGCGGGGCAATTTTTATTTTTATCCAACTCAGACTTTAAATATATATAATGCTGAATAAACATCTATATCACCAATGACATTATAATTTAATTATCTTTACAATGAATTATTTTTAATTTTCCATGCACTAACACATAATTATACCTATCAATTATCTTATTATCAATTTCATTTATTTTTACTACCATAGTATCCAAATCTTCATTCATTTGTCTAGCATATTCGTGTGCTTGTTCCCCTGAATAAAACACATTTAATGGGGAGATTGCAATCCCATTAATTACTTTATTTATATCATATATTATGTATTTAATCGGAAACTTTGCATATATTGGATTGAAGGGGACCATTTTATTATTTATTGAACTTGTTTTAAACTTTTTTTGATATTCAGCGTATTCTTCCCAACTTCTTTTAATTGTCTTGCATTCATGCTGTTCAGGAAGTCGGCAATCTACACATAAAACCTTATTACATCTTTTACATTTGAAAGGTAAACTTTTAATCTCCTTTCCGCAATTCTCGCATATTCTTGGCATTTTGAAACATCCAGTATAATTTACCAATATATTTTATAATCTTTTACTGTACCCATTGGATAATAATAATCACTTGAAGATATTCCCTTTGGTTTATATTCATTACCATAATTAATTTTTACTGTTGTATCCCAATTATCTTTATATCCCCCATTTGTACAATCAATGAAAATTATACCTCTATCTGTGGTATTAAACGCATTACATGCGTGACTATCCCCATATTCAAAATCAATCCCGACCCATCCAGAACGAATTCCACACTCTTCTGCATTATTGTGCACCATTTCAGCGAAGTCTGCACAAACAAATGTATTTTCATCATAAATTATTTTATCTGTTTTGTCGCTTCTAATGAATTTTATAACTTCTTTGTAAGTTGTATCAGTAGCATTTGGATTATTAATTAATTCAATATATTCCCCATCTGCCCCAACTTCATATGTGTTTCCTTCATGTGGGTTTATGATATTTGAATCATATTCTCCACACCCTGAAAACATAATAAATGCAATAATAACCAATCCAATTACAGTTTCTCCATCGCTCATTTATACCACCAATTACATTTTAAACTTTTTTACGTGCGCCTAATATAATAACTGCGTCCTACCGTGGTTCTGTATCTTTCTGGAGGGTCACATATTCCATTCTGTATCTTTCTAGAGAGATACAAAGCACAAAAGATATACGTATCTCTGTATCTTTCTGGAGGGTCACAAAGTGCGTTTTGTGGTTCTGTATATCTATGCATAATTTGTATATATACTGTATATATAGTATTTAACTGCTTTATTTATATAATGAATATATAAAAATGTAAAAATAAAAGAAAATGTAATAACATGAGCAGATTACACTCCTTTTATTCCATGTTTTCAAGGCAATTTAAATAAAATCCGTCCGGTTTCACAGGGTTCATTATATAATAACATTCAATCTCAGATTTTCTATGATATATTTTTTTGTTTATTGCCTGTATTACATTATGAAATTCCTTTTTAGCATATTCTCCAATACAATCCACTTCTATAACTCCAATACAAAAGAAATAATATGCTAATTCGTATTTTCGTATTTGAAATATTGGACTTACAGAATTAATATACTGAAAACTATTTTCAATACATGGGATTTTGCTATGTTCACATGAACGTGTAATGTCCTGTAAAATCGATTCTTTAATTACAGATTTATAATACAATTCTTTTTCTTCAATGGGTATATCTTGCCTTGCCCCGTTTTCTTCCAACATTTTAATTAAACTTTTCACATAAGGATATCCTTCAAATATTGCAATTCCCCTGAGAATACAACACCTTATAATATGTTCCCTTCCGGCTTTTATTTGACTTCCGGTTAAAGTTTTCTTTTTTGTTCTAGGATCACGGCTAAGAGCGTTTATTACTCCATCAACTTCCCTTAATCTATTCCTTGTTGAAAACTCTAACTTTTTATCTCCCTTCGCTACCCCGGTTTCATGAGTTGTAATGATTTCAAAAATTGATTGTTCTCTTATGGACATCCTTATTTTTTCTTTTCTAGCTTCTTGTTCTTCATCGGACATTGTTTCGTTTGTGAATCTCATAATATGACCCCAACGAAACAAATATTATAACTTGCGATACTTTTATATACTTTTATGCTAGTATATTTAATAAAGTGTGACATTTGTATTGCTCCTTTTTGTGTCGGGATGAAACGACATCCCACATACTTTTTTATTTAGCTTTTTACGGGTGTGTAAATTAGTTTTCCGTTTTCTACAATACATGAAAAGTATGTGTTATTTGGAAAACATTCTCTAAAACGTTTCGGTATTCCTATCATTAAATCGTTGTTTTTTGGGTTGTGTCTAGCTTTTACTACTACATTGTTTATAAAATCCCTCCATCATATAATACTTATGTTACTTATGTTATAAAAAACTTTCTTACAACGTCGCCGTGACTTGACTAAAAAATAAATAACAGATGTGTATAACGAAATTGCAAATGGATTACAAAGTTTTAAATTGTTTTTGCAATCTCGTTATACAAATCCACAAACTTTTATAAAAAATAACTTTTAAATCTTAGTTAATCTTTTATATAGAGACTACATAATAATAAAGCAAAAACTAATTTAATAAAGGGGATAATCGAAATGGTAAAGAAAGGATATTTAATCACTGCAATGTATCAGTACAGATACAATACAAGAAAGGAAGCAGAAGCTAGCAAAAGGAAATTGCCAAAACTGAAAAATGCTATATTCACTCCAATTACCAAGTACAAAAATGGCAATCACGGGTTTAGTGCCAAAGTGTATTTCAAGGCTGATAATGCAGCTTCAAGGGACGAAGGAATCAAGAAACTTAAATCAATGACTCCTAATGCCAAAGTGACTTCTAAATTAATGTGATGGTGGTATAAATGGACATTAGTAAATTCACTCCCATTCTTCTTTACATTGCCGTGTTTTGTGTTGCATCTTACTTTGTGAATCCACTGTTTGCGTTAGTGGCGGTTGGTGGTTTCCACGTAGGGTATAAAAAATCAATGGAAAAAGAAAACGAGGTATTGAACAATGCCAACGATAAGAACTAAAAGCGGTGGAACACGGGCAAAAGCAACCGGTAAAAGTGGAACTCATACAATGAGCGGGGCAAGTCGGAAGAAAGGGTATAAAGTTTCGACTTCTTCAAGTGGTAAAGAAACGCAAGTCGCAACCGGAATGACTGCAGTTAAAGAAGAGATTGCAGCAAATAAAAAGAAATTGCCAGAGGAAATGACACACGGAGCCGGAACAATATTACAATACAATCCTTATAAATCCGGTTCTGTGAGTAATCAGATTGCACTTAAACAACGTACCAGGGAAGCGGGGAAAGGAAACGTATTAGCTCAGAGAGAAATTGCAAAATATAAAGAAACTGGTGATATTTCAGTTATAACAGGTGCTAAGAGTAAAAAAGTATTTAGTAAACTTGAATTGGAAGCAAGGGCGAGAGCAAGAGCAAAAGCTCCGAAACTTGAAGCTTATAAATATTCACTTGATAAACAGGGGAATATAATAGAGGCTATGGAATCCAAAACGGGCAAGTTTGGGGCTGTCGGGATTGGTCGAAAAGACCAGGCAGGAAATTGGGTTAGTTATCTTTCTAGTAAACAAGTTCAGGCACAAAACCGTACTATAAAATATGCTACTACTGGAATCCATAATAACACAAACGCACTTGATAAAAAAAGAATATTGGAATCCAGAAAAGCGTATTTAAATCAGATACCACAATCAGGAAAAGCTGATTCTAAAGCTTATTTCATTCAGCAGGATCTAAACGCTGCACTTGCAAAACAACTAGGTTATAAAAATCCATTGAGTAATGAACAGTCCGGTAAAGTAATTGCTTACATGGATAAAATTAAAAAATATTCTCCTGAAAAACAAGCTCAATTAATGGCGACTAAATTTAATAAGCCAAATATCACAGAAGATGCTTTAACATCTGTTAGTAATGTTGTTAATAAAGCAAACGCGATATTAGCTAAAGGTATGCTTCCAAACATCATAAAACCTTATGTTGATAAAGCCGATGCTAAATTAAGCGAGAGTAAAAGATATTCAGAATTGAAAGAAAAAACCATTTCAAGTGTGGAAGGTTCTAAATATCTTGCTCCTGCTGCAAAAGTTGGAAAAGAAGCATATGTAGGCATAACAACTAAACCAATTAATACAGCCGCTACTATGGGGGAATTGTATGTTTTGGGTGGTGCATCTGGTTTAGTTGTTGGAGCTGGTAAAGTTGCTTTGAAAACTGGAATAAAAAAGGCAGCAATCGCAACAGGAAGCAAGGCGGTCATAGAAGCAAGTCCAAAAGTTGCAATGGCGGCATCTACGGGTTTAGACATTGGGATTGCAATTCCGCTAGTATCCCAATTTGCTTCTAAGGATATTGAAGGAAAATATAAATTATTAGGTGAGTTGGCAATTGGTGGAGCCGGATATTCCAAAGGAGCAAGTATAATTGGAAGACGATACCCAGGAATAGAAACCGGATTAGTCAAAAGGGTAACTCCATCAAGATTTGAAATTGCCACAAAAAAAGCATTATCGAGAGAAGGGTTACTTAAATTTATAAAAGATGAACGTGCAGATTTGACAATTTCACCGGTACATAGTGTAAAAGGAGTCACAAAAGACGGGAAACTTGATTTGAAACTTGAATATTATGAATATAGAAATAGTGATGGGGAAATAATTGGGAAAGGGATTGAGGACACATTCATCAGTTCCAAAAAATTAAATATCCCAGAGGGAAAAGAAAGTGTAAAAATAACAGAATATAATATAAGTAATGGAAAACCTGTAAAAACTAGTCAATCAACTTATAAATTTACAAGAGGTCAAAACGGGATTAATATAAATCCGAGAAAATCGGGTACAAAAGTAAAGAAACTAACACAATCGCAGAAAAATGCAATACGGGCAACAGAAAAAAAGAAACTTGAATCGGATATAGAAAAACTTACACCTGTACAATTGAGAAAGGCTGCTAAAGACAATAATCTAGATGTTATTGTAGAAAAGGTAATTGAAGTAAAAGAGGTCCGTAAAACCGGTGATCCGCTAAAAGATTTTGAAATGGTTGAAAAACACATAGCAAAAGATAGTTCAGGAAATGTTTTATCCAGTGATATAGAAAAATATCCATTGGATTTAAAAAAGTTTGCTGGAGAATCTATTAAAACGGCAGAAATCAAGTCTGGCAAAAGTGGACAGGTATTAGTTCAGAAACAAAAAATATTGCAAGTCCCAAAAGTTGAAACAAAAGTTAAACTAAAAGTTACTCAAAAATCGATTCAGCGAATAGTTCCGAAATCCAAATACAAAGAATTCAAACTTGCAGAAAAAAAGACAGAACCGTTTAGAAAATCAACCGGTAAAAAGATGACGCGCGGTCAACAGATCGCAAAGGAAAGAGCAGAAAGAAAAGCAGAAATTAAAGAAAAAGCAAAAACGGAGACAAAGACAAAACAAGAACTTAAAATAAAAGTTGATCAAATCCAAAACGCAAAATTAAAATCTAAAATGTCAGATTATATAAAATTAGTTCCGTTGGGAACAATTGCACAACGAACAAAATCGCTTGAAACGATTGATCAGGCGATAAGAAATAAAACATTACCGGCAATTGTACCAAAAATACTATCAAAAATCAAACAAGACGAATCCGCATTGGTTGTTAGTAAAGGTAAAACTGCAACTAAAGCTATACCAACGATAAAACAAACAACCACAACTAAGAAAACTAGACCAAGAAAACCAACTACGAAAAGTACTTCAAAATCAACTAGAAGACCGACTGAAATTAAACCATTAATACCAATTCCAGAATACAAACTAAAAAAGATTAGCGACGATGTTAGTGAAATTGCAAGCTTTGAACGGGCGTTCAGAGTTCGTACAAATGTTTTAGGAACTCTGTCTAGTGTATTAGGTGGGGGAACAACAAAAACCCCCAAAAACAAGCGGAAAACACCCTTAAAAACGACAAGAAAACCACGAAGGAAAGTAAGCACATCATAACCTTACTTTCCAACTCTTTTTACTTTTTTTAATCAGATTTATATTTTCTAAGAATGATATTTTTAAATAGTTATAATTGCATCTATGTATAAGAGTGTAAATATATTTATAGTATAATAATTATATTTAGAAAGACTATATAAAATAATTATTTAATAATGTAAAGGGGAAATTGCAATATGAAATTATGGAAAATTGGAATAGTCCTCATGCTGATGTTATTCAGCGCGGGAATAGCAAGTGCGACGGTATCATACGATGCATTCAACCGAATCGTGACGGTGACCAGTGAAACCGATATCACCCTTACAGAAATCGATACTGCGTTAGGAAACACTGATGCACTATGGAAAGACGGAGAAATCTGGTATTGCAATGGAACGATTCGGGCAATAAGTTCCTCCATAATCATTGATGATACTGATGGAGATGAATTGCGACTTATGGGGAATAGGTTATCAGCCGTACAGTTGTACTCCGATGACAATAATGGGAACTTCAGTATTGCGAATTTCACCATTGCCTCATGGGATAACTCTTCGATGGAATATAGTGGAGGGTTAGGAGATAATAGATTATATGACGCGAATCTAAATAATGTAACGTTTAGAAATGCTACCGTTGTAATTTACTCAATTAGTGCTGCCGGGGTAAAGGACATACATGGGATAGGAACCAGATACATTAGTATCAGTGGTGCAAGTGGGGGAAACGTACAGAATATAGATATTGAGCAGGCAACTACATCAACGTCTGAATATGCTTTTTATGCTGAAGATTCTCAAGATTTAATTGTTGATAATATTTATGTCAATGGGACGTATTCAGTGTCATCATGTATTGGATTTTTAAATTGCACAAACGTGACAGGAAGGAACTTTACTGCATATAATGCAGGAGACTATCTGACGAATCTATACCCTCAAACAGGATCGTATGGATTTGTAGCATCGGCAGGTAGTAATAATGATTTTAGAAATATTGACATAAACGGGTCAAAATGGTCAGGGTTCGCCCCCACGGGGTCAGAACAATATTCATACTTTGAAAATGTGACAATTAGAAATGCCGGGCATAATGGATTAGATGCTCATCCGTGCCAACACAACAGATTTGTTGACATAGATGTAAATGGGTCGGTGGCAATCGATATATTATTTACGTCTGGATACGCAACGTCTGCTGCTATCGAGAATAATACTGTAGATGGTTTTACATGCGGTGGGATAGTTGTTGATCAGAACAACACAGACACAACGTTCCTGAACGGGACACTAACCGGCACATTTGCAACATGGGCGCAAGTTCCTGTAAATGATTCTCAGATCGTCACTGTTCACAACGTATCAGGATCAGGAGAAATAAACGCATGGCTCGTTTCGACCACAGACCCCGATTATGCATGTCAGAGGATGATTGTAACAGACTCAGAACTATCATCTGTAGGCAAATTTCTCACGGACGACACTTTCTTTCCGGGGATAGCAATATTCGGAAATGTGCTTGCATCAACAAGTGCAACATACAATTACAATTTAATCCGCGGCGGGTATGCTAATCTCACGGTGGTGGATGGGGATGGCAATCCCGTCGAGGGCGCAAAAATAACGTTTGATCGCACTGTATACAATGCGGATGGATACGAACAATCTAATTTCACTACAGATGAAAACGGGAAACTATTCGACAATTGGAATTACACAAATTGGGCTATCATCCCAACCATCAGTTTTGACGAGTTGAGAGTCGAGACTGAATATAACTCAATTAATATCACTGCTACAAAGTCGGAAGTTTCAAACTCGACGGAACTTCTTTCGACGGGTATTGAATATTCGTCCGATCCGTCATCGATAGAGGGAACATCGGTGATGTTAGTACTTGAAAACCAAGTGCCTATCGCAGTATTCTCTGCAAACGTCACAAGCGGTGCGGCTCCCCTGTCTGTCGCATTCACCGACACAAGCACGGGAACCAATATAACTGATTGGTATTGGAATTTTGATAATGACGGAGAAATTGATTCAACTGAACAAAACCCAATATATAATTATACCGAAACAGGAATTTATACGGTTAATTTAACAGTTGGAAACGATGTTGGCAATGATTCCGAAGTAAAAGAGAATTATATTACAGTAACAGATGGAACTTTACCAATTTCAGCGTTTACAGGAACTCCAACATCGGGCACAGTTCCGTTAACTGTTGTATTTACCGATGCTTCAATAAATGCTACTTCGTGGTTATGGGATTTTGGAGATGGCAACACATCAGAAGAACAAAACCCAACAAACATTTACAATTCCACTGGAACATATACAGTAAATTTAACAGTTACGAATGAATACGGGAATAGTTCAGAAGAAAAAGAAAATTATATTACAGTGTCGGAATACGTAGCACCGACAGAAGAAAGTATTTGGGGAGATTACGGGTCGGATTTAGCAAAAACATCGGTTGCTTTAATTGGAACTTGTGTAGTTATAATTTGTTCAGCGTTTGTTATCAGCGCACTAAAAGGAGGTATAGAACTAGATAAAGTTATATTTGGAACAGTTGGGTTAGTATTGATAATGCTATTGGTATATATGATATACGGAGTTTGTACGCTCGTTGATGAAGCAATGAGTTTTATATGAAGGGGGAATAATAA
>CAZJZP010000051.1:10418-11788 GCA_964550505.1 uncultured Prolixibacteraceae bacterium
ACTTATTTTATTATCCCATCGTTTAAAATATTCTTCGTTTTTTCGTTTAGTTTCATCCGTTTGCAATTTCACCACCCAAATCAGCAAGTGCTTTATTTATTGTAATCAATCTGGTTTCATTCATTTTCAATTTGTTTTGGTACTCTTCAATTTCCATTAATATTAATTTCTTTTCCGCATATAGTTTACTTTTTCCATGTCCATGTTTAATTACATGTTTCATTTTTTGTTTATGGTATGCTTTTTTATCAGGTATACATTTTTCACAGTAAATTGATTCGGGGGCAGAGTTTAGCCACCCGCACGACACACAAAATTTCATAGGTTCTTTTTCAGCATGGCAAGAATTGCAATAATAATGATGTACCGAACCTATCATATTACCCCCACAACCAGTACAATATTTCACGCCATTTTCAGCCATCCACGCAGCAAACTCCCTGATTCTAATTTTTCTATTTTTTGATACACCCATATTATTAACACCTTTTAAAAATATAATAAAAAATGGTTATAACGAAATTGCATCCGAATATAATTTATTGTTTTCTATTTTACTCCACGGTCCACCACTATTATACTTTTCAATCTTTACAGGATTATCAAACTTTACTGGATTCTTCAAAACCCATAAATGCGTATGCCCCGCTTTATAATATTCATCCGGTGCTAAGTGCATACCTTTTGACCCGTGAAATTGCAAAGCACTTACTTGTTTTCTAACATATGCAATTTCAACAGTACCCAATACATAACCTAGATGTTCAGGATACATAACACTTTTACTTAATTCATGGAATGTGTTATAATTTATCAATCCGGCATACTCTAGAAGACTGAAATGTTTTACAAGTTCTTTCTTTTTATGTTTTGGTATTTCTTTCTTTTTTGCGTATATTGCTATAGTTCCAGGTTTTGTTATTTGTGAGCCGACTTCTACGTTTTTATGACCGTTTAGAATGGCTTTAGCCCAATGATAATCGAATGCTCTCATTCTGGTATATTCTTTATTCATTTGCAATTTCCCCGATACATTTTATTTATTCAAAAGCTTTTTAATCTCGTCCAATTCATTTTTAACTTCTTCAAAATCCGCCTTTATGGGTGAATTGTGAGCATACCCTTGCTTATTACCAAACTGAATAGCCGAAGGATACAACGTAGTATAGTCAAATACCCACCAAACCATAGCACCGAGAAGTATAATGACGATTCCCGTTGGAATTGAACAATACGACTTTAAAAACCTATCATACCACAAAGAAGCAATTCCAATAAAATTAATTGGGGTTAGTGGAATACTTGTTCGGGTGAATATTTGAAGTATCCCGCCTAACTGCCCCTTGTCTATGTGTTTTTGTTTTGGCAAT
>CAZJZP010000052.1:0-2993 GCA_964550505.1 uncultured Prolixibacteraceae bacterium
AATCTTCCAAAGAAAAAGATTTGGAAAAAAAGCTGGCTGATGAAATGGCGGATGTTCTTTTTGTGTTAATTTGCCTTGCTAATCAAAATGGAGTAGATTTGACAACAGCCCTAGAGAATAATTTGAAAAAGAAGACCTTACGAGATAATAAACGGCATAAAAACAATAAAAAACTGGAGTCCTGATGCGTAGTAAACAGCTTATTATCAGCTTGCTGCTTTTAACAATTCCTTTTTTGTCTTTTGCCCAATATCGGGTAAAAGGACAGGTAGTTGATGCTGCCACCGGAGAAGGTTTGGCCTTTGTTAATATGCTTGTTAATGACACCAAAGAGGGTGGGATGACAAATATTGAAGGTTTTTTTGAGATTAAAGCCAGTGTTCCAATAGAATATTTGCAAATTAGTTATGTTGGCTATAAAAAAGACAGTTTTTATATTGCAGGACAAAACCCCTTATCTTTAAGAATTGAGCTTGTTCCTAGTGCTTATGAATTAAGGGAATTTGTGGTTCTTCCCGGGATTAATCCTGCACATAGAATTATCCAAAATGCTATAGATAATAGGAAAAAAAATCATCCGCAGAAACAAGGTGCTTTTCGTTATGTATCCTATAATAAAATGATATTAACGGCTGATGTCGAAGACTTAAAGGCTAAGGAAAGAGAAAGTTTAGACAGCTCTGACATGAGATTAATTGATTTTTTTGATGAAAACCATCTTTTTTTGATGGAAAGTATCAATGAACGTATTTTTATGCCTCCTGACAGGTCGAATGAGAAGATATTGGCTTCTAAGATTTCGGGATTTTCAGACCCACTGTTCAGTTTATTGATGACCCAGGTGCAGCCCTTTAGTTTTTATGATGAATTATTGATTATTTCGGATAAAAAATACGTAAATCCAATTAGTCCCGGAGCGACAGAAAAATATTTTTACACTATTGAAGATACTCTGTATCAAGAAAAGGATAGTGTTTTTATTATTTCTTATCGTCCGTGGAAAGGGACTTCTTTTGACGGACTGACAGGTTTGCTCTATATTAATACCAATGGCTGGGCGATACAAAATGTAATTGCTGAACCCTATGATGTTGATGAGAAAGGATTGGGAATCAAAATTCAACAAACCTATGAATTTATTGATGGAAAACAATGGTTTCCAGTGGAGTTAAACACCTATTTCTTTTTTAAAACAGTCAAGATTAACGATAGCTATATGTTGGGCATCAGTAATACCTATATTAAAGAGATAGAATTGGATGCAGATTTGAAAAGAAGAAATTTTTCTTTTGCTGAAATTGAAGTAGATGAAAATGCGCCATATGCCGATGAAAAATTATGGCAAAAATACCGAATTGACAGTCTGGATCAACGAGAACAAAACACCTATAATTTTATTGATAGTATTGGAAAAGCAGAAAATTTTGATAGAAGAATGGAAAGCTTTCGCATCCTTTTTACAGGTAAAATCCCTTGGAAAATCATTAGCTTTGATTTGGATAAAATTATGGATTATAACGACTATGAAGGCTATCGTTTGGGGATGGGAATACATACTAACAGTCGTTTTTCAAAATATTTTACTGTTGGAGGCTATGCAAATTGGGGCTTTAAAGATAAAGCGTGGAAATATGGTGCAGACTTTGAAACTACGCTTTGGCGAGCAAGAGAATTAAAATGGAAAACACAATTTTCCTATGATTTGTCAGAACCTGCTATGCATTTTTTTAAGGAGACAAATACTGCGATGAAAATCACCAGTGAAGAATATTATCGTAGTTTTCTTATTAACAGAATGGATGAAGTTTTACATACCGGTACTGCTTTTGAAATGCTGATTAACAAAAATATTAGAGGAATTATCTCTTTGGATACTTATAACAAAAATGCCTTATATGATTATCAATATGTGATGGCAGCAAACAATGGTGCATCCGTAAGTAAAAACAGTTTTGATTTTACAGAATTGAGTATTGGACTAAAGTATTCACAAAATGAAAAGATGTTTTATAATGTTGATTACAACATTAATTTATATGCGGATTCCAAGCTTCCTCTTGTTTGGTTTAATTATAGCAGAGGAATCTCCGGATTACTGAGAGGGGAATTTGATTATAATCGCTTTGATCTTAAGATAAAACAACGATTTAATTATAAATATCTTGGAAAATCTGCTATCATGCTTAGGGCTGGATATATTGATAAAGATTTACCTTATACGCAACTATACAATGGCTTTTCTGCGTATCGGCAGTTTACTATCAGCACACCGATGAGTTTTTCTACCATGCGCATGAATGAATTTATGGCAGATACCTATCTTGCGTTGTTTTTTACCCATAGTTTCGATAGTCCATTTCATCGCGACAGAAAATTCCGTCCGGAATTGGAAATTCAAAGCAATGCTTGTATCGGAAGTTTGCGTAATGCAGCACCGCATAAATATATTGATACAAAAACATTTGAGCACGGTTATTTTGAATCTGGTTTATTTATCAATAAACTGATAAATTTGGATTTATATTATCTTGGTGTTGGGGTGTTTTATCGCTATGGAGCATATCATTTACCAAAGGAAGCAGATAATTTCTCTTATCGCTTTTCTATACAATATGCTTTGTAAGATAAAACAATGCAGACTGTTTTTTTGTTAGTTTGATATACATAAAAAGAGATATACAGCTTTAAGGATTTTAACAAAGCATTTTTTTACAAAAAACTACACATATGAAAAACATTCTTATTCCATTTATTATCTTTCTAGTAATTAATTTCGGAGCCTTGGGAATAGGCGGAATATTCACAGGACAAGGAGTTCCTTCGGATTGGTATCAAAACTTGAATAAAGCACCTTGGACACCGCCGGGATGGGTTTTTGGTGCAGCTTGGACTACAATTATGCTTTGTTTTGCCGTTTTTATGGCTGTGTTGTGGAATGCAACGGACAATAAGGCGATCTTAATTGCTCTATTTTCTATCCAATGGGTTTTAAA
>CAZJZP010000052.1:3093-4794 GCA_964550505.1 uncultured Prolixibacteraceae bacterium
TATAGAAAGCTGTTTTTATTGAATGCTAAGCTTTCTGGTGGTATTTATATTTTCACCTTTAACTGAAATTAAATACATTCCATTTGGAAGATCTCCGTATGTGATATTCAAATTATTGTAACCCGCATTAAGACTTTCTTTTGAAGAAAAAACAAGCAATCCTCTCATGTCATATATTTCAATTGTAATTTCATCAGAAGCATGCATAAGAAGATTCATATTAACAGCATTCCCTTGTGAAGGATTGGGATAAATGCTAAGACTGGCATTATTCATTTCTTCAATTCCAACGAGTGTCATAGTAGAAAAATCGATTAAATCAACCCACTGTGGATTATCAATAAATGGATTTCTGTTGTTTTGTTCGGAGTAGATATAATCATTACGAGCAATTTCCCAATTTGATGGAGGATCTTGATTATGCCATGTTTTTAGGATTGCCTGATCTTGAGTTGTAGGAAGTGTCCAATCGTTTCCATCGCTTTGATTATAACAAATCATTTGGTAGAACATTGCTCTAGCGGCATCGCCTTTATGTTTGTCTTGTGGTTCGTAAGTTGTAGCACCACTTGCATTAGTTCCGAATGTAGCATTATGGAAAGTGCTGGAAACTGTTGCAACTTCTCCTAGCGGATGATTAGATCGAACAGCATTAGCACCGGTAAAATGAACAGGAGCCAGATTATGCAAATCTGAATACTCAGGCATATTACTGAAATTTGGATTGGAATAAGTTTGCATCCAACTGGCACAGAAAGTATGTTCGCGAGTTAAATCTCCGCCAACTGCTGAACCGTTCCATGCGAATGGCTCGTCATAAACATATTTGTAACCAGAATAAACACATTCTACAACTTTCTGTCCATTTGTAGTATCACGAGATTCAAAATAAGAAATCAGCGTATAACTGTAATTGGAGTACCATACTTGTGTGTGTGGATTGATAAGACTTGTTAAATCGGATATAAAACTTGGGCTACTACTATTAATTCCACTGTAATAACTTCCAATATTTCCATCAGGAGTAGCTTGATTATCAGTTAGAGGCGAAGTAGTTAAGTAATTTTCAAATCCGTCTTGTCCGTTAAAAGCAAAAACTGCGTAATGATAATCGGTGTTTGCCACAAAGAAATCTGTGTTGAATGACAAAGAATCGCCAACATAAACCACTCTATCGTTGCCAATCCACTCGCCTGCTTCGTAAGATGTTCCGTTTGTTGGAGCGTTTGAAACCGCAGATCCTGCATTTCTCAGTACTAAATAATGTTCTGCTGTTGCACTAGCAGTATAGCTCACGTCCATATCATAAGAAACAACATTGCTAAAACTTAAGTTTGTAGCTTGAGCTGTTGGTTCAGTAGCGTAATTACCAGAAATAGCATAAATATCAACAATATATGGATTTTCAACAGGGTCGTTGTTGGTGATGGTAATAGTAGCATATTCAGAGCCTGTACCAGTCGGAGTGAAATTAAGCGTAAAAGTACTGGAATCGTTTGAAGCAACAGTAGCAGGCATTCCGCTTATACTAAAGTCAGAAGCATTTGTTCCTGTAATAGTATTTCCAGAAATATTTAATGCGTTTCCAGGATCATTGTTTACTACTTTAAAAGTAACACTACTGCTGTTTCCCATAAAATAAGTATTTCCATTATCAATAATGTTGTTTCCTTCTTTAATGGTGATGCGCTGCGGCATTCT
>CAZJZP010000052.1:4894-8409 GCA_964550505.1 uncultured Prolixibacteraceae bacterium
CGTACCACTTAATTTTAGAGAAGGAGGAGGATTTCCTGTGCCTGAATATGTTTCTGGTGTGGTAGAAGAATAATTTAAATAAGTCCAACCGCTGGGCAGACTTCCGTCCACACCCCATGAAGTTGGTAATGTTGCTTGTGCGCTCACTATTAGAGAACAAACAAGGCTTAAAAAAAGAAGTGTAATTTTTTTCATTGTACGTAAGTGTTAAGTGATATTATTAATTATTATTATGTTTTAAATACTAATTTTTACGGAGAAATTCCATCTTCTGCCCAGTCCGTAATGAACGGTTGCCGATTTCGCATCAAAATCAGAAAAAGGCATTACTTTATATGAGTCATTATTTCGTGCATCAGCGATGTATATTTTGTCCATAAGATTAAGAATGCTAAATCGGAAATCCAGTTTGTAGCTTTTAAGATACAAAGAATATCCGGCATGCAAGTCAATCAAATAATAAGCGGGCATTTTCCATGAATCTCTGGGATTTCCATCTTCGTCCAGATAAAAATCAGGATCGAATTGGCTCGCATTTGGAGACAAGGAAATTGGATCGAAGTCGGCATAGTTTTTTGTGAAATAAACGACATTAGAGGAGATATAAGCGTTTTTAATAAACTCATATCGGAATGATTGCATAAGCTGAACTTGAGCAGCATCGCCAACATGCACGCCACTGGCATCAAAAAACCACACATCCACCAAGTTTAGATTTTCATCATAAAAACGAACAGAATCAGAAGAAGTATATTTCCAATCTCCCAAAGAAACAACCGTTTCTAAAAGTAAAGAATGGGTGGGTTTATAACCAAATTCAAACTCAATGCCTTTGTGTAAAGCGTTCATTCCGTTAATATTAGCAGAAAAATCATTGTCAGATTCCGGATCGGGAATACGAATGGATTGATCGGTAGGCTTATTGTCCCATATTGTATAATATGCGTTAAGATTAGCGGTAATTTTTTTGTTAAAATAGGAATAACCCAATTCAATAGCTTTGACATTTTCGTTTTCAATTTCTTTAAAAAAGCTGTTGTTTTGATCAATTACATTATTGAAACGTGGTGTTCTGGAAAGAAAGCCTAAATTACAGAAAACATTCATGCTTTCGTTTAAATTATAATTTACACCACCTTTAACAGTGAAACCGGGAAGCCATTTCCATCCGGAATTTTTGTGCTCCAGTCCCTCAGAATCACGAGTATAAACATCTCCATTATAATTAACGGTATCAGCGTATCCTACTTGCAAAACAGTATCTCCGACGGTAATTTCTTTTTTGGCAAAATAATCCACTCTTTGATAGCCGGAATAAGCTGCTGAAAGATTAAGGAAAGCGGTGAAATTACCGCCATTGTATTTCACTTGTCCGTAAGCACCACCCCAACGAACTAAGCCATCATAATAGTAATTCACTTTTGCGCCTTCTTCTAAGTCTTCTTTAGAATCCCTGTTTTTATCTCCGTCGTTACGAGTATATTGAGCGCCTAATAAATCATAGACTTCAGTATAATGTATTCCTTTGTAATCGCGCAAATCAATTCCTCCGGAATATTCGATATCATCATTGTGTTTATAAGTGAAATTACTCAAGAATCCATACCAAAAATGACTATTGTACATTTTTCTTATGTAATTAGAAGCTTGTCCAGTTGTGCTGTTTTTGTTTACATCATAAAATAATTGTAAATCATATTGCCCATTATCATCTCTTTGAAGATAGGAAGGCGTTTTAAATAAGGCTGTACCGCCTCCTGTGCCAATAGAAAGATAAGCAATATTAGAAATATAGAGTTTATCGCTTACATTCCAATAATCTCTAATTGTAAACATGGGTTTATGGTATTGATTAATTCTGGTGTTAAGCGCTTCTCTGCCTTCACGAATTGTATCGCCAGCTTCACCAATTTCCCATCGATTAAGGTATCCCCAGGAATCGTTATAACGTATGCCTTTATCTGTCGGGTATCGATAATCAACCTGCGTTGCAGTATCAATTCCCAGCTCGGCAGCATCGTCTAAGTTATAAGTTGCGATTGCTGAAGTATAAGGTCGTTGACCATGCTCTTGAGGAGCACCCATAGCCGAAATACTAAGTAAATGCTTGCCCATTTTTTTATCTAATCGAAGAAAATAAAACCATCCTTTAGTCCATGTTTGATCAACATAACCTTCTCCTTGTTTGTATGAGCCAGCAAAAGTCAGTCCCCAATCATTTTTCAGCGGAGTAGTAATACCAATAGAAGAACGGAAATAGCCATCGTTTGCCATTTCTTGTTTAAAACTATAGGAAGGCTTAGTTCCAACAGATTTTGTAATAATATTCATTGTTCCACCGACAGATGGAATAGCTAATTTGGAAGCACCTAAGCCTCGTTGAACTTGTAAGGTTCGGGTTACCATATCCAGTCCAAACCAATTAGACCAATACACCCAGCCATTTTCCATATCATTAACGGGAATACCATCCAACATAACAGCCAGATTTCGTTGATTAAATCCTCTGATATTAATTCTAGCATCTCCATCGCCACCGCCTGAATTTGTTGCATAAACACCAGGTGTTTTGTTTAAAATCATCGGTAAATCCTGTGAAGCTAATTCTTCTTCTAATTGTGCAGGAAGTATATTGGTAAAAGCAACCGGAGTTTCCCGTGTTGTGGCAACATCTGCTACCACTAATACCGCTTCCAGTGTTTTCGTTTTTAGTTTATAATCAAGATAGACTTTCTTTTTATCAACAACAACTTCAACGGTAGCTGTTTCATATCCGACATAGGAAATGGTAATTTCGTAAGTTCCATAATCAAGTTCGAATTCATACTTCCCGTCAATGTCGGTAACTGCACCTTTACCGGGAGCATAGGTTACATTAGCTCCTATCAGCGTTTCGGAGGTGTAGGCATCACGAATAACTCCGCTAAGAATTGCTTTCTCCTGAGCAAAAAGTACAGAAGAAAAAAAGACACACAAAAGAATTAGGCTGCTTCTCATTTTGATTGTTTTTTTATGAATCTTGAAAAATTATTTTTTAGACTAAAAACCCTCCTTGCGGGAGGGCTTTTGGTTTTTTAATTCAATTTTTATTATCGTACAATAAGTTTTTGAGTTTTCGTTTTCTTGCTTGTGGTAACAACTTTAACAAAATACATTCCTTCACTGATTGTTTGAGGATAATCTATTCTGTAAGACATAATGTTTCCACTAAGCTCAATATAATAAACAACTTCTCCCAACATATTAAGAATTTCAATGCTGTTAATACTTTCGTTGGTGTTTACAAATACAAAAGAAGAGCTGCTAGGATTAGGAAATAAACTGAACTGAAAAGCAGTGTTTTCTTTTTCTTCGATAGAAACAAAGCAGTCACAAGTATGTTGTCCTAATTCCGTCCAAGTGTCAACTGGAAGGGAA
Source organism: uncultured Prolixibacteraceae bacterium (assembly GCA_964550505.1). Lineage (GTDB taxonomy): Bacteria > Bacteroidota > Bacteroidia > Bacteroidales > CAZJZP01 > CAZJZP01. The sequence goes on from CAZJZP010000052.1 coordinate 8,312, forward strand.
TCCCATTCTAGTGTAGGATCAAAAGTAGGAGTAGGATTAACAGTAACGCCCTGTGTAACTGTGTTTTTTCTAATCAAAACATGGTTAACTGTCCAAAA
>CAZJZP010000052.1:8509-11574 GCA_964550505.1 uncultured Prolixibacteraceae bacterium
TAACGCCCTGTGTAACTGTGTTTTTTCTAATCAAAACATGGTTAACTGTCCAAAATTCGTATCCGCCAATAGGACCCCAACCATCTTCTGTTTGCATATTTGGATCATTGGTATGACCAAAAATATCTACAATAGAAGAAGTGGAGATTTTGTAAAGTACAATAGCGTCATTTCCATTCATATAAAACGGATCAGGATAAGTATTTCCTAATTGGTCGGCCATGGCTTGAAGCGCTGGATCGCAAGCAGGAGATGTTGGACTTGAAGTTGTTTGTCCGTTTGCTATTACCCAAACATCATAAGGCTGAATAGTTCCGCTAAGACTAAGCTCATCGCTTAAAGTTCCTGAGCCATTAGAATAGCGTTGGATTTTATAATCACTTAAATCAATCGGATTAGCTGTGGGATTATAAATTTCTATCGCTTTGTTATTTCCTGTTCCTTCTACATATTCTGATATAAAAAGCTCATTGCATTGTGCCATAATCAGTTGTGAAAATGAAATGGCAAGAATTAAGATTAAAAGTTTCTTCATAATTTCGTTTTTTTGTATTATTAACTGGTTTTATTGAAACAAAACTAAAAAAAGATTTTGGTTTTCTTTGTTAATAAGCATTAAAAAATAATTAATTCTTTCAACGTATTATCAACAATATCTAATAATGGAGTTTTAGGCTCTAATTAAGCTTTTACCGAAAGACAGGCTGCTGCTATCTTGTTAGTCTTTTCGTTATTAAGAAAGCAGAGCGTTTTAACAGTAGTAATTTATTAAGAAAAATCTAATAATAAATGAAATCCAATAGGCTTTTTGGATAAACAATTAGAAAAAATGCCTGATAATCTTACGTAATTATTGAAGAATGATTTTTTCTGTCTGGTATTTATTATCAATGGTAAGTATTTTAATAAAATATACAGCCTTAGGCATTTTTTGATTGAAATTTAGTGTATAAGATGATGTTTGTGTTTGAATTTCTACAAACTGAACACATTCCCCAAGCATATTTATTAGTTCTATTCGTTTAATGTCTTGATTTGCCTTGATATAAACAAAATCCTTAGTAGCTGGATTTGGAAAAACCGAAACATCAAAAAGATCTTTGGGATTTTCGTCAATAGAAACATGGCATTTACAATTATGATAACCCAGATTTTCCCAGACATCTGCTGGCAGAGAATCCCATTCTAAGGAAGGGTCGAAAGAGGGAGTGGGATTTACGCTTACTCCTTGCATCACCGCATGCTTTCTGATTAAACTGTGGTCTTTTGTCCAATAGCGGTTTCCACCTAAAGGACCCCATCCGCCTTCTGTTTGCATGCTTGCATCGTTGGTATGTCCAAAAATATCCACAAAGGAGAGTGTATTCATATTGTATAAGACGATAGCATCGTTGCCATCCATATCTAAAGGCGTTGGATATCCCCAGGGATAGGTTAACTGGTCTGCCAAAGCTTGTAATGCTGAGTCGGCTGGAGGTGTAGCGTTCGCGTTAACAATGATAAATACATCGTAGGGAGCAATGCTTCCGTAAAGATTATGTTCTTCTGTTAAAACACCTAATCCGTCCCTATATCTTCTTATGGAATATGGCGTTAAATCAATAGTATCTGCAGTTGGATTAAAAATCTCAATAGCTTTGTTATTTACACTTCCTTCGACATATTCGGAGATAAATAAATCATCGCATTGAGCAGATATAAATCCGCTAAAAAATAGACTAGAAATCAAAACCACGGCTTTATTCATAAGTGTTTGTTTTTGAAGATCAAAGAACTACAAATATAGTGTTTTTTAAGTAAAAAAGCTGTTAATGAAATGAAAAAATGAATTTTTAGGTTTTTTCCTTTATTCTAATCAGTGTTTGTAAAGCTGTTTTTACGCTATCTTGCTCTTTGATAAGCAATTTTAAAACATTGCTTTCTTCCTTTAGCCTGCTGTTTTTGGGATGATTTTGCACAAAATTCAATATAGCAGTAAACTCCGCAGAATTCCAAAATACAGAATCTGTATCGCTAATAAAATGCGCTATAAGGCTTTTCTTTTTCAGGAAGATTTTCTCTATTCCCAAACTTTTAGCAATCCACCGCAGTCGAAGGCTGTCCAATAATTCCTCTGTTGCTGAGGGAAGTTCGCCAAAACGGTCGATTAAAGCCGTTTCAAATTCCTGTAATTCCTTTTCTGATTTCACTTCGTTTAGCTTTTTGTAGAGTTTTAAACGCTCGTTGCTACTCATTACGTAAGAATCGGGAATGAGTATTTGTAAATCACTTTCCAGTGTGGAATCTTTGGTGTATTCTCTGGGCTTTCCAGCATCTTCTTTTTTATCTTCTTCAGCAAATAATGCTTTAAATTCCTTTTCTTTGAGTTCCTGCAAGGCTTCATCCAATATTTTCTGATACATTTCATAGCCGATTTCAGAGATAAAACCGCTTTGCTCAGCACCTAAAATATTTCCTGCTCCTCTGATATCCAAATCGCGCATAGCAATATTAAAACCACTGCCGAGGTTAGAAAAATCAACCAGGGCTTTTAGTCGTTTTTTTGCTCTGTCTGTCAATGTTGAAAGGGGAGGAGCAAGCAGATAGCAAAAGGCTTTTTTGTTTGTTCTTCCAACCCTGCCACGCATTTGATGCAAATCGCTCAAACCGAAATTCTGTGCGTTATTGATAATAATCGTATTGGCGTTGGAAATATCCAATCCTGATTCAATAATAGAAGTGGAAACCAAAACATCAAACATCCCATCGATAAAGTCGAGCATGATATTTTCCAATTCTTTGCCGTCCATCTGACCGTGTGCAATGGCAATTTTTACTTGTGGACAGAATTTTTTTATCATCGAAGCCACTTCCATCAGATTTTGTACCCTGTTGTGGACAAAAAAGACTTGTCCTTCTCGCGAAACTTCATACAGAATTGCTTCTCTGATAATATCTTCATTAAAAGAATGAATTTCTGTTTGTATGGGATAGCGATTGGGCGGTGGAGTGTTAATAACAGATAAATCTCTTGCGCCCATCAAAGAAAATTGCAATGTTCGTGGAATAGGAGTGGCGGTAAGTGT
>CAZJZP010000053.1:0-3143 GCA_964550505.1 uncultured Prolixibacteraceae bacterium
CCATCGGGGAGATAAAAGGCTGGAATACGTTGTCCCCACCATAATTGACGTGAGATGCACCAATCTTTTACATTTTCCATCCAATGGCGATAAAGATTTTTGAATTTTGCGGGATGAAATTGAATTTTATCGTCCATTACTATATCGAGAGCATCTTTGGCTAATTCTTCCATCTTCAAAAACCATTGCATGGAAAGTTTTGGTTCAATCACTTCGTTAGTTCTCTCAGAATAGCCAACTTTATTCGTATAATCTTCAACTTTGAGTAAACTGCCATTCTTCTCCAATTCCTGAGCTGCTAATTTTCTAGCTTTAAAGCGATCTTCCCCAACAAACAACTGCGCTTTTTCATTCAAGCTTCCGTCATCATTAAAAATGTCGATTACTTCCAGTTGGTATTTGTTTCCAATTGCATAATCATTAATATCGTGTGCTGGAGTGATTTTCAAACAACCAGTTCCGAATTCCATATCAACATATTCATCTGTGATAATTGGAACAGAACGATTGACTAATGGAACAATCACCCTTTTACCGTGAAAGGAAGTATATCGTTCATCCTTTGGATTAACACAAACGGCAGTATCTCCAAGAATAGTTTCTGGTCGAGTAGTAGCGATAGTAAGCTTTTCGTTTTCCCCTTCAACGGCATATTGTACGTAGTATAATTTTGATTTTTCTTCTTTGTGGATTACTTCCTCGTCAGAAACAGCTGTTAAGGCTTTTGGATCCCAGTTAACCATTCGAACACCGCGATAAATCAAGCCTTTATCATACAAGTCAATAAAAGTATCAATCACGGATTCGTATAAAGCTTCATCCATGGTAAAACGTGTTCGTTCCCAATCGCAGGAAGCACCAAGTTTTTTAAGTTGTTCAAGGATAATGCCTCCGTGTTTTTCTTTCCACTCCCAAGCATGTTTTAGGAATTCATCTCTACTGAGTTTTTTCTTGTCAATTCCTTCCTCTTTAAGCTTATTCACCACTTTTGCTTCAGTGGCAATTGAAGCGTGGTCGGTTCCCGGAACCCAACAAGCATTTTTTCCTTGCATTCGTGCTCTTCTGACTAAAACATCCTGAATGGTGTTATTCAACATATGTCCCATATGTAAAACTCCGGTAACATTTGGCGGAGGAATTACGATACAATAAGGCTCTCTTTCATCTGGCGTTGAACGAAAATAATTCTTTTTTAGCCAATCGGCATACCACTTATCTTCTGTTTTTGAAGGGTCATACTTTGGTGCAATATCCATAATTTTTATTTTTACAAAGGCACAAAACTAGTAATTTCTTTGATAAAACTTCACTACTCATTTGGATTTTAGCTAGCTTTCTTTATGATTTTTTGTCCAGTTTAAATGAATTCTGGCAATATTTGTTGCATGATTGCTGATAGATTTGAGCATACTTAAGAGTTCCAAATGGAGTTTTGATGTTTTGACGGACTCATCAATATCCTTACTTAAGCGTTCGTAATGGGATTTTTCGAATTCTTCAACCATCAATGCGTATTTTTTAAACTTTTGTTTCATTCGTTTTGCTGTTTCCAAATTCATTTCATCGAAAACATCAATAGAACGACTGATTTGTTTCATTACCTGTAAATGATATGTTTTTAATTCTTCAAGCCCGTCTTTAGAAAACATTAGATCACAAGAAAGCCATTCATCAGCTCTTTTCAGGAGATTTGTAGAAACGATGTCTCCAATTTGTTCCAATTCTTTTGCAGTATTAATGAGTTTAAAAATCTCTTCAATTCGTTCCGTTTCTACTTCTTGTTGAGAAATACTAATTAAATATCGATTAATTTCTTGTTGTAAAAAATCAATTTCTTTTTCCAATGTATATACTTTATTAATAGATTCTTTTTGTTTAAACAAAAAGATATTTTTCACTTCTTCCACCATATCACGAACGCTATTGCTCATTCTCAGTAATTCCATTTTGGCAGTACTAATAGCAAGAGCAGGATTACTTATAAGTTTGTTGTCTAAATAATAGGTTCGGATTTTTGGTTTTTCTACAGCTTTATCTGGAATAATTTTTTCTACAAATGCGCCTAATTTATTAGTAAAAGGTAAAACGATAATAGCAAGAAAAATATTGAAAAAGCTGTGTGCATTTGCTATCAATCGAGGGATATTTTGATTTGCAGCATTGTCGCCGAAAAAAACATTTATTTTACTTAATAATTCAGCAAAAGAAGGAATCCACCAAACAAAGACTAAAATTCCTATTAGCTTAATAAGACTATGCGTAAAAGCTACTCGTTTAGCCTCTCTACCAAGAGGAAGAGACGAAATCACAGCAGTAGCAGAAGTCCCTAAATTTGAGCCAATTACAAAGGCGATTGCGGCTTCTAATCCTAAAAAGCCTTGACTAGACAAAATAATCAGAATACCGATAAAAGCAGCACTGCTTTGGATTATTGCTGTTAAGATAAAACCTATTAAGATTGCAAATACAGGGTTTTGAATGTGTATTATCCAGTCTAAGAAAACTTCATTGGTTCTCAGAGGAATCATTGCATCTGCCATAATTTGCATGCCAAAGAAGAGAAAGCCAAAACCTAAAATGCTGTTGCCTATATTTTTACTAATTTCTTTTTTACTAAGGAGGTGTAATAAAAAACCGATTGCAATCATTAGCAATGAATAATCGGTAAGATTGAAAGCAATTAATTGTGGAGTTATGGTTGCGCCGATACTCGAACCGATTATCACAGGAATAGTAGCGATGAAACGCATTAAAGCAGATTCCACAAATCCGACAAGCATAACAGTAGTTGCACTACTGCTTTGTACCATTGCCGTAATAAATACACCAAAGAATACCGCTTTAAATTTTTTATTCGTAAAACCGTCCAGCAGTGTTCTTATTTTTGATCCAGCAGCTCTTTGTAAGGCTTTGCTCATATGGTTTATTCCAAATAAAAACAATGCCAAACCTCCTAGGAGAGCAGAAATCATCATAAAAATCGAATATGTATTTAATGTATCTCCATTTGCAGCGTAAATACGTTGAGAAATAAATAAAAACAATAAAAGAATTAGAATGCCAAATGTTTTTTTCTGCATAGTTTCTGATAAAATCAAAAACGAAAGTACAATTTTTTCAGAAAATACGTAGATTTGTAAAAA
>CAZJZP010000053.1:3243-7222 GCA_964550505.1 uncultured Prolixibacteraceae bacterium
TTAAAGCAATTGGCATAGCAAACAAAGAGCAAAACAAACTGGAATTAGCACGCGCACATAAAATTCTAGGTAGTATTCAATATTTATATCAAGGAAATTTGGAATCAGCAGAGCAAAATTTTATTTTATCATTGGAATATGCGCAAAATGCAAAAAACAACTTCTTGATTTCAGCAGCATATAATAATTTAGCTGTTATTGCTACAGAAGTTGGTGATAATCAACAGGCGATAAACTATTATAAGCAATCACTCAAAATCGACAAGTCAGCAGCAGATAGTTCTGGAATGGCAGCATCTTATTTGAATATTGGTGGACTTTATCATACACAGGGGAATTATCAGCAGGCTTATAATTATTATCATTACGCTTATTATTTGTATTATTTGTTGGGAAAGCAGCCCGATATGGCTGACTGTTTGATAAATCTAGGAGCCTTGTTTCATGAAAATGCTTTGTATGAAAAGGCAGAAGCTGCCTATCGCGAAGCTGTCAGTATTTACAAGGCAATCAATGACTTATATAATTTAAGTCTTGTTTATAATAATCATGGAGTCAACTTTTTGCTTAAAAACAATTTGGATTCAGCAAAATATTATATAGAAAAAGCTTTAGATATTCGACTTGAAGCTAAAGATAGCCTTGGTATTGCAAAATCTTATCTGGCATACGGCATGTTTTTTCATAAAACAAATGACAGTGTGCAGGCTGATGAGTATTTATTCCGTTCTGTAAACTATTTTATTGATATGGGGTTCAAACAAGATGCTGCAACATCTTTGTATGAAGTTGCAATTCTTTATCAAAAAGAAGGAAAACATGCTCAAGCCATTGATTTTTTCCTGAATAGTTTGGAGTTTGCCATGGAAACAGAAATGAAGGCTTTACTTGCTTCAATTTATCAAGGACTTACAATATCTTATGAGAAAACGGATGATTTTGAACAAGCCTATCTGGCATTACAAAATTATTATTTGTATTCTGCTAGTATTGTTGAAATGAATAATCGGGAACTAAGAAATACGGAGAATGAAGCATCAAATACAAACAGCGATAAAGCTTTTAATTATCAAATTTTATTCTTAGTGCTTTTTGTTATTATGTTGTTTACAACCATAATCTATCGCAGACTGTATCTCAAAGAAAAGAAAAAGAATCTTGAAAAATCGTCTTAGAATAATTGTCTGACTTCTTTCTTAAGAATTTCTGTAGCTTGCATTGTCGGGAATTTCTTGTAAGCCAAAGACTTCTCTAATATTTGTGTGCTTAATTCGTGGGCACTTGCATCTTCTTTTAGCTGACTAGCCGCTGTATTGATAACTTTTACCATTTCTTCTTTAGCATTAATTACAAAATCCCAGGCTGCGGAAGAAATATACATTTGCTGTGCCAAATTATGTTCAAATTCAGACCGAATAGTTTGTAGTAGAATGCTTTGGTATTGTTTTGCGCTTAGTCCCGAAGCCTTGGTTCGCATTAAAAGCTGGTTTGGACTGATTCGTTCCATTAATAATATTAATCGCTCATAAGCTTGTAAACGAAGCGGAACAATGCGTTTGTCTTTTGCGTCTTTTAATTCCGTCATCAGCTGCCTGTCTTTATCTTTCATTTCTTTTTGAAAGAAAATCTTAAGCATAAAATAAGCTGTAAGAAAAACAATAATAGCAGGAAGAACGTATTTTAAAATCTCTAAAATTTCCATTTTCTATTTTTTTTGACAAAAGTAATGTAAAAATGTATTTTTATCGCATCTTTATGCTAAAAAATATTCCTTGTTTTTATCAAAGGGCTGTTTTGACTTTTTTTTAGCATTTCCGCTTTATAATCTGAAGAATTTTATACATTTGTTTTTTAATTATAAAAACTAAACACGATGTTATCAAATAGAATATTAAACCTAGAAGAGTCTGCAACACTTGCAATGACAAGAAAAAGCAGAGAATTAAAAGCAGCAGGAAAAGATGTTATCAATTTAAGTATTGGCGAGCCAGATTTCAATACGCCTGACTACATTAAAGAAGCAGCAAAAAAAGCAATAGATGATAATTTTACGCATTATCCGCCAGTTGCTGGATATCAGGATTTGCGCGAAGCGATTAGTAGAAAGTTTAAGAGAGACAATAATTTAGATTATAAAGCAGAACAAATTATTGTTTCAACTGGAGCAAAGCAATCCATCGCAAATGTGATGATGAGCATTCTAAATCCTGACGATGAGGTTATCGTTCCAACGCCTTATTGGGTGTCTTACACCGCTATTATTCAATTAGCAGAAGCAAAGGCTGTTTTTATTCAAACATCCATAGAAGATGACTTCAAAGTAACACCAGAGCAATTGGAAAACAGCATTACAGAGAGTACAAAAGCCTTTATCTTTAGTTCTCCTTGCAATCCTTCTGGATCTGTTTATACTAAAGAAGAATTAGCTTCTCTTGTAAATGTTTTTGAGAAATACCCTGGGATAACAATAATATCAGATGAAATTTACGAACATATTAATTTTACTGGAGCGCATGCTAGTATTGCTCAGTTTGAAAGCGTAAAAGAGCAAGTAGTAACCATCAATGGCGTGTCTAAAGGATTTGCAATGACGGGATGGCGTGTTGGTTTTCTTGGTGCACCATTGGAAATTGCAAAAGCTTGTGATAAATACCAAGGACAAATAACATCAGCTACCTGTTCTATTGCTCAGCGTGCAACATTAGCAGCAGTTGAAAAAGCACCTCACGATATTCCAGAAATGGCTGGAATGTTAACTGCATTTAAAGAACGTCGTGATTTAGTCTTAGATATGCTTAGTGAAATACCAGGGTTTAAAACAAATGTACCCAACGGTGCTTTCTATATTTTCCCTGATATTACCGCTTTCTTCGGAAAATCTGATGGAGAAACTACAATTAATAATAGTAGTGATTTGTGTATTTATATTTTAAATCAAGTGCATGTTGCCTTGGTTCCAGGTGAGGCTTTTGGAGATGCTAATTGTTTACGTATTTCCTATGCAGCTGCCAATGAGGTCTTGATAGATGCTATGGAAAGAATTAAAAAAGCAGTTTCACGTTTAAAATAAAAAAAGATGCAAGTATTCGACTTTTCAACTTCTATTATCCTTTACGTTTTGTCATTAATAATTGTTATTCCTGGCTTAATCTTTTTTATTCTGGGACTGGTTAACAAATTGAAAAATCAATGGACACTGGGTTTAGCAGCTATTATTCTTTCTTTGATACTGTTTTTTGTTGCTTTTTATATGACAATGAAATTCACTACGGATATGATGAAATACTCTATGGAACAAGGATACCAAAATATGCAAACAGTTGATAGTTTAATGGAAGAAAGCAGTAAGCCAAGTACGTACGATTTAATACCCGAAAACGCCCAACAATATCCTGTTTTTATGTCGCAAGAAGGAGAACGTTATTTTTTGCATTTTTATCTTGGGGAAAATTTCTCAGAAAAGTTAGAGATTATTGAAATATTGGAAAAAGACATTACTCAGAGTCAGGATATAGCGATTGATTTTTTGTTCAAAGAGGATTACAAAGGAAATATTCAGCTTCGCTTTTATGATTATGATGGTAGTATTGAATCAATAAGTAATAGTGCGACTTTGGAAGTTTCTGCAGGAGAGACCAGGCGTATTCTTTTTCCCGTGGAAAGTGATTTGGATATTGATGAGACAGAATATTGTTTGATAAACTAAAATTATGGATTATACAGCAGTTTTTGCAAACTTTGCTCGGAAAAATGTCTTGATAATCGGAGATGTTATGTTGGACGCTTACTTATGGGGAAAGGTTGATCGTATTTCTCCCGAAGCACCAGTTCCAATTGTGTCTGTTCACAAAAGAGAAAATCGGATGGGAGGAGCAGCAAATGTAGCGTTGAATATTCAGTCTCTGGGAGCCAACCCAATTCTGTGTTCGGTTATTGGTAATGATGATAAGGCTGCTGAATTTCTTGCGCGAATGGAATT
>CAZJZP010000053.1:7322-11215 GCA_964550505.1 uncultured Prolixibacteraceae bacterium
ACCAAGGAAGATTATCCTAAAATATTGGATATGGCAACAGGCACTGCTGTTTTGGCAATAAAAGCAGCCCAAAGAACAAAAGCTAAGATTGATGCCTATGACATTTCAACAGAAATGTTAGCGAAAGCACGATTGAAAGTACGGAAAAAGAACTTAGCTTCTCAAATTACACTTAAAGAGCAGGATTGTGAAGTTTTGGAAATGGAAAATTGCTTTAACGCTATAATGGTGGGTTTTGGAATTCGCAACTTTTATAATACCCAAAGCGGTTTGAAAAGTATGTTTGAAGCGCTCAAAAAGAAAGGAAAACTGTATATTTTGGAGTTTTCAACCCCTGAAAATCCGATTTTTAAAAGAATTTATTTCCTGTATCTTTCGATTTTTTTACCACTTATTGGAATGATTTTTACGGGAAAAAAATATGCATATCAATACTTTCAGGAATCCATAAAGAAATATCCATCTGGAAAAGCTTTTGTTGAAATTATGGAAAGTGTTGGTTTTTCGGATATAAAAACACAAAAAATGACAGGAGGGATAGTTACTATTTATATAGCTGAAAAATAAAGGCTTTTTTTATTAGTTTTGCAGCCACAATATACAAGAACCTATGTCGTTCAATTAAAAATGAAAATAAAACAGAAATACATCCTATTGATATTGCTTATCACGCTGACAAGCAAGTTGTTGCATTCTCAGGTAAAGATCGAAAATCTACCAAAATACGATAGAAAACTCTTCCATTTTGGATTTACTATTGGTTTTAATCAGATGGATTTTGCGATAAAGCGTTTGCAGAACCCTTATTATGTTGACACTTTATTAACCTTAAATTCTGAGCCGGAAGGTGGTTTTCAGATTGGGATAGTCTCCAATATGCGCTTACATGATAATTTTGATTTACGTTTTATTCCTACTTTGGCTTTCGGAGACAGGGTGTTGAACTATTCTCTTCGCACCCAAGATACTACTGTTTTAAATAAAAGCAAAAGGATAGAATCTACTTTTATTGAATTCCCTGTGTTTTTTAAGTTTAAATCTAACCGATTAACAAACTTCAGGGCATATATACTAGCAGGCGGAAAATATAGTTTGGATTTAGCATCACAACAAGAAAAGGGTAGTTATAACGAATACGTTGTGAAGTTGAAAAGGCATGATTTTTCTGGGGAGTTTGGAGTGGGCTTTGATTTTTATTTACAATATTTTAAATTTGCGGTAGAACTGAAAACTTCCTATGGTTTTAAGGACCTTCTTTATAGAGAAGACAATGTTTACACTAATAGTATAGAACAATTAAATTCAAAAATGTTTTGGTTGTCTTTTACCTTTGAATAAAAAGCGTATTTTTACAAAAAATAAGTGCAATGAATGAACAATTACTAAAAAGTTTAGCAGAAAAAGCAGTGTTAAAGCAAAATGTATATAAAAGAACTCACGTTGCATTTAACGCAATGAAAGCTGCTGCCAAAACCTTAGCGAAAGATTTTGAACGACCTTTAAAAAAGCAAAATCCACCTATTCCTATTGTTTTTACAGATAGAAATGACTTTGAGTTTGAGTTGAAATTTGCAGGTGATGTGTTGATTTTTACTATGCACACCAATGTTTTTGAATTTTCTCGTTACCATGAAATCATGCGAACACCGTATGTCCGTGAAGACAAAAATCGATCTTATTGTGGAGTAATAAATATTTATAATTTCTTGGCAGATTCTTTTAAATATAAACGCTTAAATGATATTGGTTATATGATTGGAAGAGTCTTTGTTAATAAAGAGGACCATTATTTTATCGAAGGGAAAAAGGAAATCGGAATGCTGTACAATACTTTTGGCAATGCCATTATGGACAAAAACACAGCCCAAACAATTCTAGAGTCTTCCGTCTTATATACCCTTAATTTTGATTTATTATCTCCTCCTTATGATGCAGTAAAGGAGGTTTCTTTATATGAATTTGAAGCTTCACAAGAAAATATTCGTAAACCACAAACAGGAAAGCGACTAGGCTTTCAATTTAAAGCAGATATTGATAATAATAAAATGTAAGCTAGTTTGTTAATAATCACTCTGTTTGCTGTCTTTTTTATAGAAAAATGAGAAAATTGCATAAAAAATTTTGTTCGTAAATGAAAAATATTATACTTTTGCACTTCCTAAAATAATAGGTCCGTTCGTCTAGGGGTTAGGACGCCAGGTTTTCATCCTGGTAGCAGGGGTTCGAATCCCCTACGGACTGCAACAAAGAAATTAAAATACTATGGCAAACCACAAATCAGCAAAAAAGCGAATCAGACAAACTGAGAAAAGACGTTTACATAATAGATATTATGCTAGAACAATGCGCAATGCTTTGAAATTATTCAGAGCTTTAGATAATAAGGAAGAAGCTCTTACTAAGTTGCCTCAAATGGCTTCTATGATTGATAAATTAGCAAAAAAATCAGTCATTCACAAGAACAAAGCTTCGAACCTAAAGTCTAAACTTGCCAAACAAGTAAACGCATTATAAGACAAACAAAACAAAAAATGAAAAAGGTCTTTTTTTAAAGACCTTTTTTTTGTATCTTGCATTCCTGTATGGAAGACAAATATCAAAACAAGGCAATATCCCAATGGGCTGAAGATGATCGTCCTCGGGAAAAGATATTAAATAAGGGTGTGGCAGCTGTCAGTGATGCAGAGCTTATTGCTATTCTGCTTCGCTCAGGTTATAAACAAAAATCAGCTCTTCATTTAGCACAGGAATTATTACAGAACAATGAAAATGATCTTATTCGAATATCCCAACTTGATGTTAAGGATTTAATAAAATACAAAGGCATGGGAACCACCAAGGCCATTTCAATCATTGCGGCTTTGGAACTTGGTAGGAGAAGAAGATTTTCTGAAGTTAAGCTAAAAAAAACTATCAACAGTAGTAAAACTGCTTATGAATTAATATATCCTGTCCTTACCGACAAAACCTCAGAAGAATTTTGGATGATTTGTCTAAACAGAGCCAATCAGCTTATCGAAAGAATATGTATCAGTGAAGGTGGATTTTCTGGAACGGTTGCCGATCCCAAAAAAATCTTTAAAAAAGCACTGGAAAATTATTCTTCAGGAATTATTCTTTTTCATAACCATCCTTCCGGTAACCTAAAACCTAGCAGGCAAGATATTGTCTTAACGGAGAAATTGGTTAAAGCAGGAAAAATACTGGAAATAAACGTATTAGACCATATAATTCTTGGAATGGAAGATTATTATAGTTTTGCTGATAACGGATTAATATAAAAAAAACATGATAAAAATATTGAGCATTATTGGTGCTAGACCTCAAATAATAAAAGCAGCTGCAATCAGCAGAGCTATTCGAAGTAAGTATGCAGATGAGATTAAAGAGATTATTTTACATACAGGTCAGCATTACGACCATAATATGTCCGCGGTTTTTTTTACAGAAATGGGAATTCCAGCTGCAGATATTAATCTGAATGTTGGTTCTGCTTCCCATGGAAAGCAAACTGCTGATATGATTATTGGAATAGAAAATGCTATTCAAGAAACACAAGCGGATTTTGTTCTTGTTTATGGAGATACAAATTCAACGCTTGCTGCTTCTATTGCAGCGTCCAAATTACACACCCCAATTATTCATGTGGAAGCAGGTTTGCGATCATTTAATAAAAAAATGCCAGAAGAAATAAACAGAATATTATGCGATCATAGTTCTACTTTGCTTTTTTCTCCAACAAAAACAGGCTATCAAAATCTGATTAAGGAAGGTTTTTCTGCAGATAACACTGCTCCATTTAATCCCGATAATCCAGGCATTTTTCATTGCGGAGATATTATGCTTGATAATTCCTTGCATTTTTCCAAGATAGCAGATAAAAACAGTAAAAT
>CAZJZP010000054.1:0-1549 GCA_964550505.1 uncultured Prolixibacteraceae bacterium
TGGGAGTTGGAAAGATAAAAAAAAACTTTTTATTGTTTTTATTATAGAAAGCGCAACTGAGGATTTTATATGGACAAAATCGAATATAAAATAATAGTATTTTTTATATTAAAATTGTTTTTTTATGCAAGTTTGTTTTCTCAAAACATTGTAACAAATGGTTCTTTTGAAGAAACAACAAAAGAAAAAAAAATGAAAGGTGTTTTAAAAGAAATTCCCAGTTGGACAAGCCCTAACAAAGGGACACCAGATATTTTCTCACTTGAGTGTAGAAATTATTTAGGAATAAACAAGAATTATCCACAGAACACTTTTGGAGAACAATTGCCTTGTGATAGTTCAAACTATGCAGGTTTTATTGCTTTTGATGAATACTCTTTTGAATACATAACAAATGATTTAAAAGAGACCCTAATCAAAGATAACATATATTGTTTTTCTATGTGTATATCATTAGCAGAAATTGGGCAAAATGCTTCAAATTGCATAAATATATTATTTACAAAAGAAAAACCTAAAGGGAAAAAATTTAAGAAATTATCTTCAGATGAATGTTTGTCAAATCAATACATTATAGATAATTATAGGGAATGGATAACCCTTAGTTTTATTTATAAGGCTAAAGGTGGCGAAAGGTATTTAACAATTGGGTGCTTTGAAAGAATAGATAAAATAAAGAATATAAAAATAAAAAAAGACCATAAAGTTAGAAATTTAAAAAGAGTTCCACGTTTGTATACTTACTACTACATCGACAACGTAAGTCTAATAGAAATTCAAGACAGCAGCGAATGTCCTTGTTATACAAAGCCATTATTAGCGGTAAACGATAGTGTTACGGATCTTGTAATGGAAGAAAAAGACAGTGTTGGACATTTTATCTTAGAAAATATTTATTTTGAAACTGACAAAGCAATACTCTTAGATTCTTCATACAAAGAATTGGATGCAATGTTTGAAATCTTATCAACTAACAACAGCAATAAAATTATTATCGCAGGACATACAGATAATCAAGGAGATGAAAAGCACAATCAGCAGCTTTCAGAAGCAAGAGCAAAGGCAGTTTATAGCTATTTTATAGAAAAAGGCATCGCAGCTTCACGCATGGAATATATCGGTTATGGAAGCACAAAACCAATCTCCAACAACAACACAGAAGAAGGAAGACGTAAAAACCGAAGAGTGGAGATTCTTCTTGAATAATAACTGTCAGTTTCTCCACACTTCTGCCATAAAAAACTTATCAACAATCGGCTGTTTTTGTTGTTTTGCGTGGGGTTTTGCGTGGGTTTCTTAGACCTAACAGCTTTTCAAAAGCTGTTAGGTCTTTTGACAACTAAGTATTTTTTAGAAATTTAGAATTTGGCAATTGGATATTGGGATTTTTCGTTCAGCATGACAAAGACGCTAGCTTTTCTAAAAATAAACCTGCCTTGCCGACAGGCAAGCAAACAGCGGAACAGTTTAACACATATACAATAGAAAAAGCAGGAACAGAACAATCGAACAATTCAACCCAATAACAACAGAAAAACCAAGAACGGAA
>CAZJZP010000054.1:1649-11127 GCA_964550505.1 uncultured Prolixibacteraceae bacterium
GAACAGAACAATCGAACAATTCAACCCAATAACAACAGAAAAACCAAGAACGGAACAATCGAACAATTTAACCTAAAAACAATAGAAAAAGCACGAACAGAACAATCAAACAATTTAACCTAAAAACAACAGAAAAAGCACGAACAGAACAATCGAACAATTTAACCTAAAAACAACAGAAAAAGCACGAACAGAACAATCAAACAATTTAACCTAAAAACAACAGAAAAAGCACGAACAGAACAATCGAACAATTCTACCCAATAACAACAGAAAAACCAAGAACGGAACAATCGAACAATTCAACCTAAAAACAATAGAAAACACCACGAACAGAACAACGAAACAATTTATCCCAATTTCCTTTCTGCCAAACGAAGCCTTCTTTCGTAAGTGGATTGTCGGATATGATAATTGTTTGCAATATTCAGCGGATCTTGGTTTAATAAAATACAAAAACGCAGGTATAATTCTGGATTACGTTCAGCAAAAAGAGTGGGTGTTTCAAAAAAACATTCGGTAGCAACAGCAAAAAACTCATCCAAATTTCTGCCTCCATATCTTCTGAAATAATTGTTTTCATTATTTCTTATTTTTAGCATTTCGCGGATAAAAAAACGCTTCCATCTTTTAAAAAAGTATTCGTAAGTAGGATCGATATAATTGGAAGCTTTAAGATTAGCCCACAGCGCATGTGTCATCTCGTGCAGGGCTAAATTATAATTGTCCTTAGGATTGGAAAAACCCCTTAGAATATTATTCCACGAAACACATAATACTTGTCCAGAGATAGTTGCTCCTTGATATAATTGATCTCTTCCCAGTCGAAATTCTTTTTCAAAAACATGAATACTACTAACTCTGCTAATAGAAATTTCTCTTAAGCGATAGGTTATTTGAATGGCAGCAGAACTGATAAGAAGAATCATTTCAGTTGTTATCTTGAGACCATACATCCCCTTAAATTCTTTGAAAAGGAGAAAGTAGCGCATTCTACGCACAAAACGTCTTCTTCCAAATTTACCTAGGTCTTGGTAATAGCTATTTTTTTCTTTTAAATAGGCATCAATTTTTTTAAACCGCAGGTAGAGAATCATATCAACATCATCTTAGTAATTTAAGCGTTTTATATAAGAAGAGATATCATCATAAAAATGAATAAATTCATATTCGAAAGTTTCATAATATTTTTCCAATTCTTCCACGGCATATTCCATTTTAGAATCGAATTTGGCACGTTTTGAAAGACCTTCAAAACAACTTTGCAAGCCATCCAGACTTTTGTAAGATAAAAGCCAATTATATTGAATCATCCTGTTAAGTACTTCTTGCGAACGATCTGGCAGACGATGATAATTTCTGCGAAGCATGGAAAAGCGTCTATAGACGAAATTTTCTAGTTGTTCTTCGCTATAGAGATTAAAACGATTAGCAAGAAAATGGTCGTAATAAATATCAACAATTACTGACGAATAGCGTTTGAAACGAGGTTTTAAACGGGCAACACCCATTTTAACGATAGGATGCATATCCGTAAAAGCATCAATCACTCGATGCAGCATAATTCCTTTCATAATACCGCTGCTGAAGTTATTTATTTGCTTTCCTCTGACGTGATCGGCAATAAAATTACCAATAGTAACTTCCTCGCTACTGCCCGATAATGCCAAATGTGCCAAATAATTCATTGAATCACTAAATTTGTAGTAAAAATACAAAAAATAACAATATAATACAGTGTTTTGTAAAAAAAAATCATCTCTTTTCTTATAAGGAAAGGACTAAACGGCAGAGATAAAAGCTATTTTCATTGCATATTTTCTTAAACGCTAAATATTTAGACTAAAAAAGCAAAAAAAAACGGCTAGAGGCACTGCTTAGAATTATTTTTTTTTTAGATTTGTAGAGAAATCATTAACAAAACAATTATTATTAATTAAAAAATACAGATTGATGCAAAATTTATTGTTATTAGGAGATGAGGCGATAGCCCAAGCTGCAATAGATGCGGGCATATCGGGGATATTTGCATATCCTGGCACACCCTCAACAGAGATTACGGAATACGTTCAACATTCAAAAGAGGCAAAAGAAAAAAACATACGTTCTAATTGGGCAGCCAATGAAAAAACAGCAATGGAAGCTGCTATAGGAATGTCTTATGCTGGTAAAAGAGCAATGGCTTGCATGAAACACGTTGGTTTAAACGTAGCAGCCGATGCCTTTATTAACTCTTCTATCACTGGAGCTAATGGAGGTTTAGTGATTGTTTCAGCAGATGATCCTTCCATGCACTCTTCACAAAATGAACAGGATTCTCGCTTTTTCGGTCAGTTTGCCATGATTCCCATTTTAGAACCTTCCAATCAACAGGAAGCTTACGATATGGTTCATCAGGCCTTTGATTTATCCGAAGAAATGGGTGTACCCGTTTTAATGCGTATTACCACTCGTCTTGCTCATTCCAGAGCTGGTGTTCATAGGAAAGAATCAAAGGAACAAAACGAATTACATTTGCCACAAGATTTAAGGCAATTTGTTTTATTGCCAGCGATTGCACGCAAACAATACAAAAAACTACTGGGACAGCAAGAAGCTTTTGAAGAAAAATCATCCAATTCCATTTATAATGAATTTATTGATGGGCCTGATAAATCTCGAGGAATTATTGCCTGTGGTTTGGCTTATAATTATCTAATGGAAAATTATCCAGACAGAAATCCGAAAAATCCAATATTAAAACTCTGTCAGTATCCGGCACCAACAGAATTGGTCAGAAAATTATATAATGAATGCGATAGTATTTTGGTATTGGAAGACGGTTATCCTTTAATTGAAGCAGATTTAAAAGGCATGCTTAATCTAGGGAAACCTATTCATGGTCGTTTAGACGGCAGCCTTCCACGAGATGGAGAATTAAATCCAAATATTGTTGCAAAAGCTTTAGGAATGGATGTTTCAACAGGCGCTGCTATTCCAGCACTTGTTGCTGGTCGTCCACCTTCACTATGTGTCGGTTGTTCGCATATTGACTCATACAATGCCTTGAATGAAGCATTAAAAGCTTATGGACCAGGTCGTGTATTCTCTGATATCGGTTGTTATACGCTAGGAGCTTTGCCTCCTTACGAAGCGATTAACAGTTGTGTTGATATGGGAGCTTCCATTACTATGGCAAAAGGTGCTGCTGATGCAGGAATGTTTCCTGCCGTTGCTGTAATTGGAGATTCTACCTTTACGCATTCAGGAATGACAGGTTTGTTAGATGCAGTTAATGACAAATCTGATATTACCGTAATAATTATGGATAATTCTACAACAGGAATGACAGGAGGTCAGGCTTCTTCAGCACTCGGAAAAGTAGAAGATATTTGTCTTGGTCTTGGTGTGGAAAAAGAACATATTCGTATTATTAAACCTTTACGTAAAAACCACGAAGAGAATACCGCTATTATGGCAGAAGAACTTGCATATAAAGGTGTTTCAGTTGTTATTCCTCGCAGAGAATGTATTCAAACCCTGAATAAACGCATGCGAGCTAAATTTAAAAATAAAAAATAAGCATTAATAAAAAATAATAATCAAATGAAAAAAGATATAATATTAGCAGGAGTTGGCGGACAAGGAATTCTATCTATTGCAGCTACTATGGGAATGGCAGCTGTGGTAGCAGGCTTGTATCTTAAACAAGCCGAAGGACACGGAATGAGTCAAAGAGGTGGTGATGTGCAATCGCACCTTCGCCTTTCAGATAAAGAAATAGCTTCCGATCTTATTGGAGAAGGAAGAGCAGATATGATAATTTCCGTTGAACCAATGGAAGCTTTACGCTATCTTCCAATGTTGTCAAAAGATGGCTGGGTTATTACCAATACAACTCCTTTTATTAATATTTCCAATTATCCAGAGGAGGATGTACTTATGGCTGAGATTAAAAAGCAACCCAATCAAATTGCATTAGACGCTGATACTATCGCCAAAGATTTAGGAAACCCTAAAGCTGCAAATATGGTAGTGCTCGGTGCTGCAATCCCTTATTTAGATATGGATTTTGCTCTTTTTGAAAAAGCCTTGCACAAAATTTTTGGACGAAAAGGAGAGGAAGTGGTGCAAATAAATATCGAAGCTATTAAAGCTGGTAAAGCTTTTGCCGATAAACAATAATGAATTTCCTTTATTATTCCTGTGCTTGAATATCTTAATTTTATTTATTAAGCACAGGAATATTTCTATTTAACCTAAGCAAAACAGAAATATGCTTTGTTTTTTATCGAAAAGACAAGGCTATCAAAATAAGATGTAATTTTGTCTTTTACTTATTTATTATGCAACGAAAAATACTATTAATTTATACTGGTGGCACTATCGGGATGATAAGAAATCCACAAACAAAAGCATTGGAGAGTTTTCCATTCGACGATATTTATACGCAACTTCCTATGCTGACATTGATTGATGCAAAGATTGATTTTATCAGTATGGAACCATTGATAGATTCTTCAGATACCAATCCTGATTTTTGGTTGCGTTTGGCTAAGGAAATTCACACACATTATGCAGAATATGATGGTTTTGTGATTTTACACGGCACAGATACAATGGCTTACACTGCTTCTGCTTTGAGTTTTTTGCTTGAAAACCTTGGGAAAGCAGTAATATTGACTGGTTCACAACTTCCGCTTGGTGTTATGCGTACTGATGGAAGAGATAATATTTTAAATTCTGTAGAAATTGCTGCCGATTACATTAACGGAAGACCAAGAGTGCCTGAAGTCTGTATTTATTTTGAAGATTTTCTTTATCGAGGAAATCGAACATATAAAGATAATGCGGAATATTTTAATGCGTTTACCTCTTCTAACTATCCGAAATTGGCAGAAGTAGGTGTTAAAATTAAGTATAACGATGCATTTATACATCAAGATAGCGGGGAAGAATTGATTTTACACGAAAAATTCGACGATAATATTGCCATACTGAAATTATATCCTGGAATTACGAAACAAGCTGTCGCTGCTGTTCTTGCTATTCCCAATATCAGAGCTGTTGTATTGGAAACTTATGGATCAGGAAATGCACCCAGCGATAAGGAATTTCTATCATTACTGAAAAGCGCGATTAATAATGGATTAATTATTCTTAGCGTTACACAATGCAAGGGCGGGGGAGCTGTTGAAATAGGAAAATACGGAGCTAGTATGGAGTTGGGGAATATTGGTGTAATTAGCGGACACGATATTACCACAGAAGCTGCTGTTACCAAATTGATGTATTTGTTAGGGCAGGGTTTGAGTAATGAAGAAGTGAAAACATGGATGCAGAAATCCTTGCGTGGTGAAATTTCTCCAGAATTATAAAGCTAATTATGCTTCCCAACGCCTGAAAACCGCAAGAGAAATCACCAGAAAAAGTAAAAGAAAAGCAATACTGCTAAAGATAGGTAGGAGAGAGATATTACCCCCGACTATTATGACATTCACCTCGCCGAGTAGTGCAGAAGGAAGAATTTCCCCAATTTTTCCAATTCCTGAAACGAGATTCATGATAAGAAGAACAACAAATGACATGACTCCCGCTGCAATTTGTGAGCGGAAAATGCTGCTGAAACATAAGGTAATAAACGCCAGTGTTAACAAATATAAAAACATTAAGACATTGATTAACAAGTAATTCAAAATATCAAAATATCCGAACAGTAAATTTATGTAAAGGGAGGAAAGTAGAAAGGATAAGAGCATTCCCAATGCAATGGTAAAAACAACAGAAGTAAATTTTGCTAGAATAAAATCGGATTTTCGGATGGGTTTTACCAAAAGGAAAACCAGCGTACCACTTTCTTTTTCTTTGGAAATCAATCCCATATAAACCAAGATTAAAATAAAAGAAATCATTTGGCTGAGATTCTTAACGTATTGATTAACAGCATCAACCCACGTTGGTTCGGCTAACACTATTTGCATATTTTGTGTTTCGCTAAGATTGGATAAAATCTGTGGAAGATATTTGGCAGCAATAGGCGAGGCTAAAGCAAAAATAGCAAAAACAATAAGCAAGATAATGCTTTTAGCATTTTTGAATTGCTCTTTAATTTCCTTTTTCAGTAAACAAAAATAGCCCTTAGTTTTCATTTTGCTTTCCTATTAGTGAAACAAAAACATCTTCTAAACTTGCTTGTTTTGTGTGTAAGCCTTCAATATCAATAGCATTTTCGTGAAGGATTTTGATAATACTTCTTTTGGCTTCTTTGCTATCGTAAGGGAAAATTGCTATGCTTTTGTCTTCTGTTTTGTATTTTTCTGCAATAGCACTTTTTTCTAATAAAGCAGCAAAGGAAGAAGCTTCTTTTGCATGAGAGAAATCAATTTGCAGGATTTTACTAGAATATTTTTCTTTTAATGCAGCCATGCTTTCTTGCAGAATGATTTTCCCTTCATGGATAATGGCTAGTTTTTCGCAAACGCGTTCCACATCAGAAAGAATATGGGTGGACATAAAAACCGTAGATTGGGATTTTATTTCGCTAATAAAATCCAGCACTTCTTTTCTTCCCAAGGGATCGAGTGCAGAAGTGGGTTCGTCTAAAAACAATATTTTAGGTCGATGAATCATTGCTTGTGCAATTCCTAATCGTTGTTTCATCCCTCCGGAATAATGTGCAATTTTTTTGTTAGCTGCTTTTGTTAATCCTGCCATTTCGAGCATTTCGTCAGCGCGTTTTTCTCTTTCCTTTTTTGAAAGTCCGAAAATGTCACCTACAAAAAGCAAGGCTTCTCTGCCTTTCATCCATCCATAGATTTTCTGATCTTGTCCTAAATAACCGATGTTTTTACGAAAATTGATTGCATTCATTGCCACTGCTTCTCCTGCAATCCATGCTTTGCCAGAACTTTGTTTCATCAAGCCACAAAGGATTTTGATTGTAGTGGTTTTCCCAGCACCATTAGGTCCTAAAAAACCAAAAACAAGATTTTCTTCTACCCTTAAATCAATAGAATCAATAGCAGCTTTCTTTTCTTTACCGTAGTATTTCGTAAGTTTTTCACACTTAATCATCGTTTTCTTTTCTTCCGATTAATAAATAGAGAATTGGTCCGATGAGTTGGATGAAAAGGATAAAAATCAACCAAACAGGCTTTTGAAAATAGGCAAATTGATCCCGTTTTCTCCAATCAATAATACACCAAATGACTAATGCCAAATTCAGTATTACAAATGGAATTATAGCTATTAAAACATCAGTAGAGAGTTCCATAGAATGCTAGTTCTTAGTTTAAGGTATTAAAAGTAGTATTTTAAGATGAGAAAAACAAGAAAAATGCAAAAAAAATCAGTATTAGTTTTCTCTTAGCACACGTTCATCATATTCTATTTCAAAACGAAGTTTATGCTTCGCTTCTTCTTGAGCTAGATCCAGAAAAAGATTTTTGTAGGATGCATTAGTACTCATGGAAGCTAGTTTAGTGTAAAGACGAAAAGCAGCTTTTTCTCTTTTCATTGCTAAAACTAAAGCATCTTCATAAGACATATTTTCTGTAACTTCTTTTTCTACAACATAATCCAATATTTTCAAATCGCTTACTACTTTTTCGTTTGAGATAGAAGTTTGACCGCTTTCTTTAATATTTTGCAGTTTGTGTTTATGTCCTTTTTCTTCATCGGCAAAATTTAAGAAAACGCTTTTCATTGCATCAGAAGAGGCATTTTCGGCTAGTTTTTCATAAAAATCAATTGCAGTTTGCTCGGAAGCAATTGCAAAATCTAATACATCGGTGATTGACTTAAATTCATTCATAATTGCGCGTTATTAATTGATTATCTCATTTATTTGCTTCAAAAATACTAAAGTTTTAAGAGCAGCAGCATTTTTTTATTAATTTTTTTACTAAAAAATCTCATTTAGCTTTGCACTGTAATGAGCAGTTTTCTTCCTCCTGCATTTCTGCGAAATTCACAAAGATAAATCCCTTGCCAAGTGCCTAAGCCAAGTTTTCCTTGATAAATTGGAATGGATAGTTGCACTCCGATTATGGAGGATTTGATATGTGCCGGCATATCGTCGCTGCCTTCCATTGTATGCGTGAAATTGGGGAAATCTTCCGGTACTAAACGACAGAAAAAACTGGAAAAATCGCTACGAACACTGCTGTCTGCATTTTCGTTTAAGCTGATAGCGGCAGAAGTGTGCCGAAGAAAAAGATGGAGTATTCCATCCTGCGGTAAGTCTTTTACTTTTGAAACTATTTCATCTGTTATGAGATGATAGCCTTGAGGAAAAGGCGGAAGTTGGATTTCAATAGTCTTAATCATTCTTTTGTCTTTTTTTAAAATGTTTGGAATCGCCCCATTCTCCATAGCCGACTGCACAGCCTGCTGCTTTGATTTGGGCTTCCATTCCTTCGAGGGAATCTTCAATTTGCTCTTTTACGCCAGGTTTATTATTGTACAATAAATAGCCTTCGCGGTATTTTAAAGGTGTGAGATTCGGCATCATCACATTTGCACTAACGTACATTGCTTTTTCCCGTCCACGTGCATCGATGCTTTGCATAGCGGTGGTAGCTGCCATATTAATGTCTTTCAT
Source organism: uncultured Prolixibacteraceae bacterium (assembly GCA_964550505.1). Taxonomy (GTDB): domain Bacteria; phylum Bacteroidota; class Bacteroidia; order Bacteroidales; family CAZJZP01; genus CAZJZP01. Next base: position 10,231 of record CAZJZP010000054.1, read on the forward strand.
CATAATCCGCAAAATTGCTAGCATTTTCAAGGTCATATCCATCCGCTTTTCTTTCGACCACAAAGAAGATTGATACTCGAATAAAGGCGTGTCTTCATGTTCAACATAAGGTCCCATTCCCAACATATCGATATCCATTTCACGGAAAAAGAGCAAATCATCAGCCAAATCCTCTATGCTTTGAAAAGGCAAGCCTATCATCACGCCCGATCCGACTTGGTATCCGGTTTTTCGCAGTAAATGAATATGTTTGATGCGTTCAGCATAAGAATGTAAAGCGTCTTTTGGATGGATTTTTTCGTACAGTGTTTTATTGGACGATTCTATACGTAATAAATATCTTCTGGCGCCTTTTTCGTTCCATTTTCGGAATGTTTCCTCGCTTTGTTCGCCAAAAGAAAGGGTAATTCCCAAGGAATTATTACTGATTTCCATGATTTTATCCAGCAAATCCGATATTTTATCCACAAAGGCAGGACTGCTTAATTCACCACCTTGCAAAACCAAAGACATAAAATTATTATCGTAAGCGTATTTTGCGGCAGCCAAGACTTCCTCATCGCTCATAGTGTAGCGATTAATTTTTTTGTTATCGCGACGGATACCGCAATAATAGCAGTTTTTGGCACAGATATCTGAATATTCCACTAAACCACGGAAATAGACTTTGTTTCCGCTGTATTTAAGACGAATTTCCCTAGCTTTTTCAAAAAGCAGTTGTTTTTCTTCCCCTTCTGTTTGCAAAAGAAAAAGAATATCCTCCTTCTGCAAATAGCTTTTTTGTAGTAAGTCTTTTATTTTGTGCATTGTGTTGTCATTAGTTTGTACATAGGATTTTGAAAAGCCAAAATTCCAGACTGTAAAACTAACAAATCTGTGGGGAAATAGTTTTGAAGA
>CAZJZP010000055.1:0-11098 GCA_964550505.1 uncultured Prolixibacteraceae bacterium
AATGGAAACTTTTGCGGATTAACCCATTTCAGTATGTGGTGGTCGTCCACAGATGCTCGTTCGGACTATCCAGGTCAATTGAGTTTGAATAGTAGCAATAAGTATGCATATATTGGTAGCGGTAATAAAGAAGAGGGACTTTCCGTACGTTGCTTGAAAGATTAAACGACCTTTTTGATAGGTTTTTTAAAGTAATACTTAAGAATAATATTCAGTAAGTATGCGAGAAATTTCAACTTTCTTGAATTAGAAAAGAATCTATGCTTTCTAGCTTACTAAAATCCCTTATTCAAATTTAAACACTGCCCAATTGTATTCGTATTCGTGCCAAACGCTGACATTGTTTCTTTGGGATAAGAACTTTTAAAATACAAATTTCCATAATTCCATTTTATGTTTATTTTTGTTGACAAATTAAATTTAACAGATGAAGAAAATAATTATTCTTTCCTTATTCCTCTTTTTTGTTTTTCTAGCTAAAGCACAAGAAGAAGGCGAAGGCAAAATGCTGATGAATGATTTAAACTTTAGTGGTCAGTGGTTTTTATCTTATAATTATAAAGAAGATGCAGGTGAATCTACTAATGCTTTTGCTTTAAAAAGAGGGTATTTTACGTTCAGAAAAGAAATGAATGAGTATTTATCATTGCGTTTCACACAAGATATTACCTTAGATACGGAGGGAGATGATGGTGGAAATATTGAAATACGATTTAAATATTGCTATTTGAAACTGAAGAATCACTATCTTCCATTTTTGCAAAATACTTTCTTTGAGTTTGGTATGGTACATCGTCCATGGATAGATTTTGAGCAAAAGATTAATCCATACAGGGTTCAGGGCAGAATGTTTATGGAACGCTATGGTGTTGTTAGTTCTGCCGATTTGGGAGTTTTGTTTACCGGTTTAATAGGAGGGAAGATAGATGAAGAGAAATTAGCAGGAATTTCTTCTTCACATCCAGGGAAATACGGCAGCTATTCTTTTGGTGTTTTTAACGGAGGAGGATATCATGCCTTGGAATATAATAAAAATAAAATTTTTGAAGGAAGGTTAAGCTTGAGAGCCTTTCCCAATACAATTCCAGGCTTGCAATTATCCTATAATATTGGACTAGGAAAGGGTAATATTCCAGAAAGCCCTGATTTTAAATTCCATCATGCTTGTCTTTCCTACGAAAATAAATATTTAGTGCTTAGTGCTCAGGCTTTTAAGGGTTTGGGGGATTGTGGCGGGATATATGTGAATACTGCTTTTGATGCCTGTCCAAATGAAGGTTATAGCTTTTTTGGGGAATTTAAAATACCCAAAACAAAACTCGCTGTTTTTGGGAGATATGACGATTTTAGAACTACTCAAGGTGCTGCATTCTATAGAGAAACAATTATTGGAGGTATTTCATATCGTTTTATGAATCAGTCTAAGATTCTTGTTGATACTGAATTTATGGAATATGAAAACGGATCTTTGTCTAGTTGTAGATCTATACTTGAAATCGCCTTAGATTTGGTTTTTTAAGCTTTTAATTCTTTAAAAAAATATAGCTTTTTGTTAAGATTATCTGAATAATCACTTTTTAATCTTTGATTCAACAATTTTACTGTAGTTTTGTCCTAATAATAAAACACAAGAGATGAAAGCAATAATTATTTATATTTCTACCCACGGTACAACAGAAAAATTGGCAAAAAAAATAGCTGATAGCATTGAATACCAATGTGATTTATACAATTTAAAGCAAGGCGGAAAGCTAAATTTGGCAGATTATGACATGGTTTTCTTAGGAGGATCTATTCATGCCGGAAGTATTCAGCGTAAGATGAAGAAATTCATCCAAAAAAACAGAGAAGTTTTATTGCAAAAAAAACTTGGACTATTCCTTTCTTGCATGATGAAAGGCGACAAAGCGATAGAACAGTTCAACAATGCTTTCCCTGAAGACATCAGGCAACATGCTTTTGCAACTGCTTGTTTGGGTGGTGAATTTTTGTTTGAGAAGATGAATTTCTTTCAAAAAGCCATTGTAAAAAAGGTCGCAAAAATTCAGGAATCCAAATCTGAATTGGATGAAAAAGAGATGCAGCATTTTGTGGAAAAATTGAAGGCTGTCTTGTAAAAATAAGTTTTATTGCATTTCAATAATAGCACTAATCGGTAATTTCCTTTCTAAATCAAAGGGTAGCATGGCATTTATCAGCATAAATGATTCAAAGGCAGAGATTTCTTCGCTATGAATTATTTCCTCATGGATTATTCCATTTTCTAGTAGATGTTTTCGCATTACTCCTTTTAATAGGGGGTTTTTCGGAGTGTGCCATGTCTTTCCGTCAAAAAAAATCAGATTGGAAAAGGAAGTATCTGTAATTTCATTGTTTTTAACAATGATAATATCGTCAGCACTTCCTCTTTTCATCATCAGCTTATTTATTGCTGTTCGATTACTGTATTTAAGGGAATAATCGATATCATTATCCTCAAGGATTTGTAGCTGTTCAATTTTTCGTTGCTTGTATTCAGAAATATCAACGGAATAGTCTTTTTCATTGTAGCTTAAGCGAAGTTTATAGATTTTGTTTATATCAAAACTTTGCTTTTCTACACAATTAATTAGGGAGAATTCGAGCTTTTTTCCGAGAAGCTGCAAGCTTTTTTCCATGCGTTCTTGGTGCAATGCCACTAATTGGGCTTTCCCCTTTTTAATACGGATGCTTTCAAATAGTGGGAACATAAATTTTATCCTTTAATTCCTGAAATTCTTTTTCGCATTCGCTTAGCGTTGTTATTCCTCCACCACTTCGGTAATAGTAATTATCCTTATCTTTTTCGATAAAGCGAATGGCAACAGCAGAACATAAATCTTTTCCATCAAAAAAGCCGAAAACACCGGTATAGTAATTCCGTGGAAGGATTTCTGCTTCTTTGATAATTTCCACGGTTTTTTCTTTAGGAGCGCCACTAATAGAACCTGCCGGAAGAAGTCGAAAAAGAATATCGCCAATTTTTTCCTGATAGTTTTTATCTAATTCTCCACTAATTTCAGAACTCATTTGGAGCAGGTTTTTGTTGTTCGTTTGGACTTCTTCGATATATTTGAATTTCGTAAGCCGCACTTTTTTTGCCACCATACTCAGGTCGTTACGGATTAAATCCACAATAGTATTATGCTCACAACTTTCTTTGATGTCTTCTAAAAGCAAGTCTTTTGCATTTGGAATGGCAGCATCTATTGTTCCTTTCATGGGAAAAGAGCGGATTTTATTATCAGAGATACAGACAAAAGCTTCTGGAGAAAAACAGACTAATTTATTGGGAATAAATACTTTGTATGGAGCGGAACTTTGTTTGTAAACATCTTCTAAATTATGCGAAAGGCCAATTTTTGTTTTCATGGTTAGGTTTAAGAGATAGGAATCGCCTCTTTGCAAATGTTTTTGAACGGTATCAAAGGCTTTTTTGTATTCAGGAAATGAAATTTCTTCTGCCTGAAGATGAATTTTTTGTTTTTCTTTTGTTTTTAAATCCGAAGAAGAAGCGAAATCCTTAAAACAATATTGTATTCCTTCTGGAATTTCATCCAATGCATAAACTAAGGGTTTAAGCATTTCATAATCAATAAAAAAGAAAAAAGCTTTTGCCTCTTTTCCGCATTGATTCATCTTTTGGATTGCTTTTATTATTCTTTGATTATTCAAACTTTCTTTATCTTAGTTGATCTTAATAAGAAGATTTTTTTATTCTGTTTTACAATTTCATTATCTTTGTTTGGTGGCAAAGATACAAAAAGAACGAAAGCTGGTATTAATTGATATGCATGATTCCTTTACGTGGAATTTGGCACAATTAATCGAGGAAACAAATTTGGTGGAGCTGGATGTTCTGCCGAATACTAATATTATTCTGGAAGAACTAGAACAATATGATGGAATTATTCTATCTCCTGGTCCTGGATTACCGAAAGAGCACTATTTATTACATCAGTTGGTAGAAAAATATGCCCCACAAAAGCCCATTTTAGGTGTTTGCTTGGGGATGCAAGTAATTGCTGAGGTTTTTGGAGGAAAATTATACCGAAAAGAACAGATTATTCACGGAGAGCAGCAGCTAATCATTATCAAAGGAGATAGAAAGGGGATTTTTAAAAAGATGGGGGAGTCGTTTCAGGCAGCTTTGTATCATTCGTGGGCAGTAGAAAAAAACAGCTTACCATCAGATTTACATATAATTGCGGAGAATAATCAAGGAATAATTATGGCTATTAAGCATCGGTTTTTTCCTGTTTGGGGAGTGCAATTTCATCCGGAATCGCATTTGTGTACAAAAGGAGAGCAATTAATTAGGAATTGGATAGCTACAATACAATAGAAAAGCAAAAGATAGATTTAAATATCAGATTGTTTTTCCTTAAAGAAATTTCTTGGAAATAAATGATATTGCAAGCTAAATTGGGAGAAAAGATTACGAGTATCAATTTGATCAACATTATCTTTAAAAATGGAAACCATGCCGTAAGAAAAGCGAATATTGACCAAAAAAGATTCTCCAATGCTGTAAGAAAACCCTCCAAGCATTCCCCAATCGTAGTGCCGCAAATCGCTCTTGAAATCAATTTCTTCTTCTCGTATTGTAGGATCATAACCTACGGTTCCTGTGCCTTTTGCATGCGTATTGCTTTTGTTGAGCCAGGCGTAATAACTTCCTGCTTCAATTTTCCATTTGGAAGAAGCCGAAAATCGATATTGCAATAATACAGGAACTTCTAGATAGAAATTATCAAAAGCGCCTTCAACTTCACCGCTAAAAAAACTTTCCACATGAAAAACTACATCAGGATATACAGGATGTTGCATCTGTTCTGTGAATGCAATACTATCAACAGGGGTTTTGAATTTTGCACCTTTTCTGTTAAAGCTTCCTTCAATTTGAAAACTCAGTGTTTTATAAATGGGAATGTTTAGAAAAATGCCTAGATTATGACCGATAATCGGGCTTCCTTCAGCATCTTCCGACATTTCCCCTTTGGGAAGCGGTGCTCCAAGATTAATGCCTATTTTTGGACCAAAAGAAATGCCGTTTTCTTGAGCCTGAACAGATAAAAATGGAAAGAGAATAAATAGTACGAAATAGAGAAACTTTTTTATCATAAACGAATAATTTTGTCAGTATATCTTTTCCCTTCAGAAGAATTAATTTCAAGGATGTAAATACCTTTAGAAAGTAGAGATAACGGAATAGAATGCGAAAGTACTTCTTTGGTTTCCTTGACATAAACTTCCTGAGCACTTGTATTAAATAAGCGTATTTTCCCACTAAATTCTTCTTCAAAATCAAGTAGCAGATTGTTTTCTACATAGCGTTTTTTAAATGCCAATTTTTGTTGTGGGTTTTTAATACTGCTGCTATAATCAAAGCTGATGTTATCAATATAGAGTGTGGATCCGATGCCTCCAACAAAAGAATCTCCATTTTTACTAGAGCTAAAAACTACCGTAATTGTATCTGGCGTATTCGGTAGCGAATAAACAAAAGGAATAGAAAAATAGGTGTAATTATTGATTGTATCGCTTGTATAATAACTAGCTTCAGCTATTGTATCACGTTTGTTCCCGTCCCAATAAGAAAGTAGAGCATAGATTGCACAGGAATCAATGGTTTGACCTCCATTATAATATGCCGGTGTGTATTTATAATAACCATTAAAGCTGCTTGGTTTATCTGTAAAAGGTACTCCAAGCATAGCTCTAGTGTTAAACATGTCAGGAATCAAATACCCTGTAAATAATGTTCCTCCTGCTGGTACAGAAAAGACGGATTTTGTTTCCATTCGTGCGGCATAGCTTCCACTTTGAGCATCAGTTGTTCTTTCTGTGGGGAAGTTTCCAGCAATAGTTACACCTTCATTTGGGCTGTCCCAAAAATTACTTGGTTCTAATTCCCAATAAAATAAGGAGGGGAAACTGGAATTATAAAAGTTTTGAGACCAGTTTTCAAAATCAGAGCCAGGAAGTTGTGTTTGTGTATAACTGTTTAAGCTAAGGCTTAACACAAAAATAGAAAATAGAAATCTTTTCATAGATAAAAGTTTTAAAAACGAAGTATGTAAAGATAAACACTATTTTTTAATATTTGTTGAATCAGCATTGAGTTTTTTTTGAAAACATTTTGCTGTATGGCTATTGCTTTTAACTAAATCCTCTGTTTTCCCTGCAAAAACAATTTCTCCGCCGTTTTTTCCGCCCTCAGGTCCTAAATCAATTACATAATCTGCCATTTTGATAATATCCATATTATGTTCAATAACTATTAAACTATGACCTAATTCAATTAAAGCGTTGAGGGCAATATACAGTTTGTTGATGTCGTGGAAATGCAGACCTGTTGTTGGTTCATCAAAAATAAACAGGCTTTTCTTTTCGGAATTTCCTTTGCTTAGGATAGACGCTAATTTTATCCGTTGCGATTCTCCTCCACTCAAGCTGCTGGAAGATTGACCAACGCTTAGGTATCCAAGTCCGATTTTTTCAAGGACTGCAATTTTATTAATTGCTGATTTTACTGCTGCTGTTGGATTACTGTCTTCTTCAAGGAAATTTAGTAACTGACTTACACTCATTTCTAGTATTTCGCTGATATTTTTGTTTCGGTATTTAACTTCTAAACATTCTTCCTTGTATCTTTTTCCCTTACAGGCTTCGCATTGCAAATGAATATCAGCTAAAAATTGCATTTCAATTTTAATTTGACCTTCACCTTGGCATTCTTCACAACGTCCACCTTTTACATTATAGGAGAAAAAGCCGGGTTTATAGTTTCGTATTTTTGATAGTTTTTGCTGTGAAAAAAGCATTCTGATATCGTCAAAAGCTTTTATATAAGTGATTGGATTAGAGCGACTGGATTTCCCAATAGGATTTTGATCGATAAGTTCAACCGCTTCAATCAATCGTAAATCTCCGCTGAGTTGTTTGTAATTTTTTGATTTTTGATAAGTTTCTCCCAAATGCATTTTTATAGAAGAATAAAGAATATCTTTTATTAATGTTGTTTTGCCCGAACCACTTACTCCACTAACTACAACAAAAGAGAATAGAGGGATATCTACATTAATATTCTTCAGATTATGTTTGTTGGCAGCTTCAATATGGATAAAATACCTTGCTTCTCTTTTTTCTTCAGGAATTTTTATTTGTTTTTTTCCGCTGAGATAAGCTCCGGTAAGGCTTTTTTCGTGTTTCAATATTTCATTGTAATTCCCTTGAAAGATTAATTCTCCTCCTTGGGCTCCGGCTAGTGGACCGATATCTATAATTTCATCAGCAGCAGCAATAATTTCTTCGTCATGTTCCACAACAATAACCGTATTTCCTAAGTCTTGTAAGTTTTTTAATACTTTTATCAAACGCTGTGTATCTCTGTTGTGCAAGCCAATGCTGGGTTCATCAAGAATATAGATAGAACCCATCAAACTACTGCCTAGAGATTGAGCTAGTTTTATACGCTGGGATTCTCCGCCTGAAAGACTATTTGAAGCCCTGTTTAAATCCAGATATGACAAGCCAACATCGCATAAATAACCTAATCTGTTTTTTATCTCTGTAACAAGACGAGCTGCAATTGTCGCTTCGCTTTTAGTAAGTTGAAGAGATTCAATAAAAGCTAATAATTCATCAATGGGCATTAATACTAGCTCCTGAATATTTTTGCTTCCAATTTTAACGTAAAAAGCTTCTTTACGCAATTTCGTTCCTTTACATTCCGGACATCTTGTTTTTCCTCGGTAGCGGGAAAGCATTACTCTATATTGAATTTTGTAAGCTTTTGATTCAACATAGTTGAAAAAAGCATTTATTCCTTTAAAATGCTTATTTCCGTTCCATAATTCTTCGTATTGCTTATCGCTTAGTTCATTGATGGGTTTGTGAATAGGGAAATCCGATTTGTAAGCATTATTGATGACTTGGTTTTTCCATTTGCTCATTTTTTCCCCTCTCCAACAAGCAATCCCTTCTTCATAAACCGAAAGACTCGGGTCGGGGATAACCAAATCTTCAGAAATATCAATAATAGAACCAAAGCCCTCACATCGTTTGCATGCACCGTAAGGATTATTAAAGCTAAAAAGATTACTGCTTGGTTCTTCAAAATCTATACCATCGAGAGAAAAACTGTTTGAAAAACTTTTCTTTTTTATTTCTTTTTGGGTATCATAATGTATAATACAGTTTCCGTTTCCTTCAAAAAAAGCAGTTTCTAGAGAATCTGCAATGCGAGAACGACTTTCTTCAACATCATCATCAATTTTTATTCGATCAATAAGCAATGCTGCTTTTTTTGTTATTTGAGGGATGTCGTTTTTCTCAATATCTTTAATGCGAACAATCTTATCGTTTATGTATATTCTACTAAATCCTTGCTGAACAAAAATATCCAATTGTTTTTCTGTATCTCTGTTGGCAGGGATAATAATTGGGACACAGATATAAACTTTAGTATTTTTGGCTAAGGAAAAAATAAAGTTTATAACATCTTCTACTCCTTGTTTTTTCACTTCTTTTCCTGAAACAGGGGAGAATGTTTTCCCAATTTTGGCAAAAAGCAATTTAAGGTATTCGTATATTTCTGTTGAAGTACCAACAGTGGAACGCGGATTAGAACTCAGTTTTTTTTGTTGAATAGCAACTGCGGGAGCAATTCCTTCAATAGAATCCACCTCTGCTTTATCCATACGAGCCAAGAATTGCCGGGCATACGAACTTAAACTTTCCACATAGCGCCTTTGTCCTTCCGCGAAAATAGTGTCGTATGCCAGTGATGTTTTTCCCGAACCCGACAAACCTGTTATCACGGTGAAACTATTCCTTTTTATGGCAAGCTTAATATTTTTTAAATTGTGTTTTCTTGCACCTTTAATAATAATATAATCCTTGCTGCTGTATGTTTTTTCTTTATTCATTTATTATTTTAAGACAACAAAAGTAAAAAAAATTTGCATCCTTTTATTTTTGTTTGTATCTTTGTATAAAATTGTATGGTTTTTGTATCATGCAATATGTTAAAAATAATAATCGTTTTAAAAAAGGAGGAATTGCCTATAGTTAAATAATTACTCGTTATCAAACAAAAAGGAGGTTTTATGAATGCTTCTCCAAGAAGTGATAAAGAGTTAATTATTAGCTATCTTAATGGCGATTCTTATAGTTTCGACCAGCTTTTTACTAAGCATCATTTAAGAGTTTATAATTTTATTTTGTCTAAAGTTAAATGTCAAGCAATAGCTGATGATATTTTGCAGGATACTTTTATGAAGGTTATCAAAACCTTGCATGATGGTAATTATAAAGAAGAAGGCAAGTTTTTACCGTGGGTAATGCGAATTGCATATAATTTAATTATAGACCATTTTCGATTGTCGAAGAAAATGCAATACGTCCGTGCGAAAGGTGAAGATGAAGAAGGAATGGATGTTTTGGAATTATTAGAAGAAATAGATCAAAGCATTGAAGATGTAATGGTGGAAGAACAAATCCACGAAAATTTAAAAAACATCATCGCTTTATTGCCAGACGAACAAAGAGAAGTCTTGGAAATGAGGCATTTTCATGGAATGAGTTTTCAGGATATTGCCGAAGAGACTGAAGTGAGTATAAATACTGCCTTAGGTAGAATGCGTTATGCTCTGATGAATATCAGAAAATTAATTGAAGGAAAAGAAAATATACTGCTCGTCGGTTAAAAAATATTTCTTTCCCTTGTTAATAAAAATCCTGCATTTTTGTGTAGGATTTTTATTTGCACACAATATTTTTGTTTCTATAGCGTTATCAGCTAAAAGCACTAAATATTTTTTATTTGCCTATGGAACAAAATTACACTTTTAACAACCAGGATGTATTATACAAATCAACAAAAGGATTAGATTATTCAGAGCAAGAAGGAGAAGTAATCCAGAAAACGATTAGACCTTCAGTAGCTTGTGTGCATCGGATTCTTTCTTTTGCCCACGCTTATCAAGGCTTGAAATCGAAAAAACTCGGAAATATTTCTTTATTGTTGAATTAAACAGTTTACAATCCATTCGTATATCTATAAACAATTTTCCCTGTTTATAGATGCATAATTTTGTTAGTGTACAACAGACGCCCTTCTGTTTCAACTGACAGAATATACATGCCTTTGTTTTCCAATTTGATATTTAAATCTGCTGTTTTTATCATCTTGTTTGAATAGACTTTTTTCCCATCAATAGAATAAATAGTAATTATTAGCTTTTCCAGACATAAATTGCCAAAACTTATACTAATATAATCGTTGAAAGGATTAGGAAAGATAGATATTTCCTGAGTAAAGCGATTTTCTTTAGCACTTAATGGCAATTGAAAGAGTGTATTCAAATCATAAACAATAGAATCTGTCTCACAAGCTTGTGTTCCGTTAGATTTATGAACGGCTAAATTTAGAATATTATTTTCAGGGATAAATTGCATAAATTGAATGTTACCATTAGCTCCAAAAGCGCAACTACTGGAGTAATCTCTCATGATTTCCCAATTAATGATATCGTCGATAAGCAAGCCGTTTTGCATTTTTGAAATCACAGCATTGTATCTATTGCAAAAATGCATAGCATCATTACGAACAATGGCATAGTTGGCGGCATATACATTATTTCCAGGAATACTATCAGGATAGTTATTGTATCGGAAGCTGATTTTTGGATTAGCAGGAGAAACTTCAGCAACCATAGCAATTAATGAATCATATCCGCAAGAAGCAGGAGCAATAGCTGTTACTATATAGTTTTCTGCATAGCCTTGGGTATTATTTTCGATAAGACTTCTTACATCATTTACATTTTCTAAACCGTCTTGATTATAATCTGCACTTTCAATAGCTTTGCGCAAGGAAAACCAAATAGGCTCATACGACATGTTTAAATTTCCTCCGGCAGATACATCAGATAACATATGTTGCATCACTCCCAAACCGCTTTTATTAAGACCGGAAAGAACAGAAATCTGACCTGCAAAACCAATTAATAGCCAGTCTTGTTCATCCACTTCATCAGGAAAATGAACAACAATTACTTGATTATTAATTAAG
>CAZJZP010000056.1:0-2707 GCA_964550505.1 uncultured Prolixibacteraceae bacterium
CGGTTTCGCCGCTGCGAAGTTTTTCCAATTGATGCATATAATCATAAATATTACTGACGGTATTTCCATTAACAGCTGTAATAATATCTCCGTTTTGCATTCCACCTCTATCGGCTGCTTCCCCTTTTTTAACAGCAGTTACGCCCATTCCTTTGCCTCCGTTATCTGCAAAATCAGGAATAATGCCCAATGTAACTTTAAACTTACGGCTATGTTTTCCTCTTTTGGGCGCATCGCCAGTGTTTTGATATACAGGAGGAGAAGCAAGATTATCAATACTTTCTATAATATTTACTGCAAAATCGGCAATATCTCTAGTTCCTTCAACATCAATTTTGTCGATATTGTCAAAAGGAGTATGGTAGTCAGTGTGTATGCCGGTAAAAAATGCAAGTACAGGAATTTCCTGTGCATAAAACATTGCGTGATCGGAAGCGCCGTAGCCGTCTTTATTACGACTGAGTTGAAAACTTGCCCTTTTGGAATGGATTGTCAGTATAGAATCAAATTCTGTTGCAGTTCCTGTTCCAGAGATGTTGAGATTATTACCACCAGAATTTAGTCTCCCGACCATATCGAAATTGAGCATACATACCATTTTTTCTTTATCAACGGGCGGATTATCAATAAAATACTGCGAGCCGAGTAAGCCCATTTCTTCTGCTCCAAAGGCAACAAAAACCATGCTTCGTTGCAGCGGATTTGCTGTGAAAAATTCTGCTAATTCCAGCACCACGGCAACGCCTGAAGCATTATCATCGGCACCGTAATGTACCGCAGTTGTGTCTGGCATTCTTGACCCAGAACCTTTTCCGCCCATTCCCAGATGATCGTAATGTGCTCCTACCACAAAGTATTCTTCTTTTAATTTATCATCTGTACCAGTAACTATCCCAAAAACATTAGCAGTCTTGATAATATCCTGCTCAAGCGAAATATTGGCTGAAAACTTTGTGTTGAGTTCATAATAACAAGAATGCTCTCCAGTTTCCAGCTCTTTTTCGATAGATTCAATGCTAGGGAGGCTTTTTTCTTGCTCGGAGAGAAGAATAAGTTGATTGGCGGTTTCTCTAGTGATATTTAGGACAGGAATTTTTGCTTTCCCCGGAACTTTATCGTAAAACAATGGCATTAGCAAATCTTCTTCTTCAATGTGGCTAGGCGAAACAAGCATTACTCCGGCAGCTCCTTTTGATTGTGCTGTGATTACTTTTGAACGAAAATCAGCATATTTGAAAAGAGCTTCTTTACTTTCAGGAGCACCATGAAAAATAAGCACCCATTTGCCATTTACATCAATGTTTCGATAATCATTTTGTTGGATTTCTTCGTTATTTATATCAAAACCATAGCCAATTATAACGACTTTAGCTGTTAGCTCAGCATTGGCAGAAAAGGAGAGGGGGATAAAATCTTCTTCCAAACGGAGTTTTGTATTGTCTATGGAAGCAGTGGTGGCATTTCCTAGCTGAATGCCTGCAACAATTTCAAACTCTTGAATATCACTTTTGGAGCTTTCATTATGCTGGAATTCTTTTAGCAGGTATTGTATGATAATTTTGTCTTCAGGACTGCCTGGTTTACGCCCTTTCATCTCTTCAGAGGCAAGAAAATGTATGTGTTCTTTGATTTCTGTTGAAGTAATAGCCGTTTGGGCTTGTAAAAGAATGCTAAGGAAAACTGCAATAAAAATGCTAAAGATTGTTTTCATTTGTTTCAATATTTTACACAAAGGTACAAATCTAAAACGAAGAACAAATATCAGCAGCTATTGTTTTGGGTTCAAAGTACGAACTGAAAATATCATAATCTGCTATTCATAAAGGAAAAGGATGTTGTTCGCAGGAACTTTTTTTTGCATTGCAGATTGATTTTGGTTGTGGTATTACAAACACTATTTAACCGCAAGGCACGCAAGGAAATTCGCAAGGTACGCAAAGATGTTTTAACTTTTTGCTAAAATTTTATTATGTTTGTGTTTAAAAATATAAAAAATGACTGAAAACGAAATATCCAAAATTGTTTTTGATGCAGCCTTAAAAGTTCATCAATCGTTAGGTCCTGGACTTCTTGAAAGCGCTTATGAAGAATGTTTGTTTTATGAGTTAAAAAAAACAGGATTAAAAGTTGTAAAACAAAAACCATTGCCACTAATTTATGAAGAAGTAAAATTAGAGATTGGTTATAGAGTTGATTTGTATATTGAAAATAAAGTAATAATTGAAATAAAATCAGTTGATGCTATCAATGATATTCACCTTGCACAAATTTTAACTTATTTAAAACTTTCTGATTGTAAGCTTGGGATGCTTATTAATTTTAATGTTAGCTTAATAAAAAACGGTATTAAAAGAATGGTAAACAATTTATAAGGATAAAACTTTTTTGTTCATTTGATTTGATTCTAGCTGTATATTATTGAATGTAAAAGGATAGAAATCAAACTGAAAGCAGTTAAAGGAATTTTGCCTTGTAGATTGTTTTTTCACTGGTGTATGAATAAAAATGATTTAACCGCAAGGTACGCAATGGAATTCGCAAGGTACGCAAGGAAAACTTTGCGAACTTAGCGTAAATCTTTGTGCCCTTTGCGGTAAGAAAAAAAAAGAATTACCGCAGGAACTTTTTTTTTGCATTGCAGATTGATTTGATTTGTGGTATTATAAACACTAGTTAACCGCAAGGCACGCAAGGGAAACAGATAGTT
>CAZJZP010000056.1:2807-11044 GCA_964550505.1 uncultured Prolixibacteraceae bacterium
TTGTGGTATTATAAACACTAGTTAACCGCAAGGCACGCAAGGGAAACAGATAGTTTTATTCTACCCAGCTGTATTCATACACCCAATGACCAAAATAATCACCACCTGTAGTGAACGATAATACAATTGCAATCCTTTCATCTTTAAAAGAAGAAGAAGGTGCTTCAGCAAATACATTGAAATTATCTTTTCTTGGATCTGCTTTTTCTGAGCGACCCCATTTTGCAGTAGCATGGGTTCTGTCATCATTTTTTGCATCAGCGAATTTCCGTAAGGTAGATTTAATATTACCACTTTTGTCTAAAGTAACAAATCGTACAAAAACAGAATATCCGAGGTGAGCTTGATGCGGATTTGTTGAAGTAAATCCAATTTCTGAAGAGATAGCAATGCCTATTCTTTCTTTTTCCTTGAAACTTGTGGGCGCTTTTGTCCACATGACTTTGTGTAGTATATTATATCCAACTTTGTCTTTGGGTAAACCCTCAGCATCATAACCACTACGTTTGAATTTTTTGTTGTTGTGTTGAAAAACGGAATTTGTTTCCAACAAGTCAATTGTTTTTAAAAAACTTCCGTCACTTTTCGTTTTACCTAGGTCAATAAACCTTGAATCAATTTGTTTCCAATAAGAATTGGACAGGAGTTTTTCTGTTGAACTTAGAGTGATAATTAAGACTAGTGAAAGTAGAAGAAGTTTGTTCATATTTTTTATGAGTTTAATTAATTGAAGCAAAAATAGGTTTTTTTTCTTCTCTTATCAATTTTTTTTATTGAGTTCTTTCAAACATAATTAAATCGCAACGCACACAAGGAAGTTCGCAAGGTACGCAAAAAAAACCTTGCTAATTAATGGCAAGCTTTAGCAATAACGCATCGAAAAAGAACAAAAAACGAAATAAGCACAATTCAATAATATTTCTTAGTTTTGTTTTGTAAATAGGATAGAAAATGAGAAAAATCAGCCTTTATTTCCTCGTCATTTGTATCGCTTCTGCAGCAATATGTTCTTGTACTAGCATTCCCAAAGGAGTGGAAGCGGTCAGCTCTTTTGAGAAGGCAAAATACCTTGGAAAATGGTATGAGATTGCCCGCTTTGATTTTAGGTTTGAACGAAATCTGAACAATACAACGGCAACTTATTCTTTAAATGAAGATGGAAGTATCAAAGTGAATAATCAGGGATATGACACTTTAAATGGAGAGTGGAAGCAAGCTATTGGAAAAGCCAAGTTTGTTGGTGATGAAAGTCTTGCTATGCTCAAAGTATCTTTTTTCGGACCATTTTATTCCGGATATAATGTAATAGCTATTGATAGCGAATATCAATACGCACTAGTATCTGGAGCAAGCTTTGATTATTTATGGATACTTTCGCGCAAGACGACTATCCCCGAAGAAATCAAAAGCAAGTATTTGAAAATAGCCAATGATTTTGGGTATAATACATCCAATCTTCTGTGGATTGCGCATGATAGATTAGAGTAAAGCTTCTGTTTTTTTAATGAATAAATGCATAAACTCCTATAAATGAAAAGAATGCATTTGCAAATAGCTTAAAAAAAAATTAAAGAAATAAAGGTTTATTTAATAATTCCACCTACTTTTTCTCAAAAACCAGTGTAATTTTATTAAAGTCGGCAGCCATATTAACAATATTTCTGTATTCTTCGTACATTTCAACGGGGTAATAAAATTCCTTGTAAATTTCTTCACAATAAACGGTGATTTTATCGCCCTCTTTTTCATATCGAGAACGGAAAGCCATCACTTCTTCCCCTTCTTGACTAACACTTTCATCAATGTTTAGTTGTTCAATATTTTTCACTTCATAATCATCGGGAATAGTGAATTCAATTACGCGATAGTAATGACGAGCGTAAGGGTCTTCAACGTCTAATACACGTTCTTCATCATCATACATTTCCATTTGCGGGCCGATAAGTCCACCAATCTTAAACAAATAACTTTCGCCTGCTTTTTCAAAGAAAACATCACAGTTGAAAGTAGCCGTCGCTATTGCCGGCTTAACACCATAAGATGCTGCTTCAAAATTCTTTAATTCCAAATCAGATACAACACCATTCTCATCAATATACTTAATCAGGCTTTCTTCCAGCTCTGTTTTACTTTCTTCATCGCTGATGTATTCATAATAAGTTTGGTAAAATTGCGCTTTATAGCCCTTTACAGAATGATAAACATCGTATTCCATATCAGAAAACCCATGTTTTTTAATGTCGGCTTTAATAATTATGGTGTCGCCAGTATTAGTGTAGTCATTTTTAGGGATAAAGCGACAATCTCCAACTCCATATTTCTCCCCAGACAAATCAACTTCTTTAATAAACAATGCATAGTTAAAGATATAATCAGAATCTAAGAAGTTTAATCTGTCGTAAGTATTTGCACTAGTATATTGGTCGATAGATGGGAAATAAAGAAAATATTCGCTTGTATATGACCATAATTCAAAATCTTTATCAAATTTCATATCAAAACGATCACAACCTAGTCCTACCTCGACATCAATATCGAAATAATCATAGAAGAAAACCAATATTTTAGTGCCTGTTGATAAATCGCAGAGACCAATTTCCCATAGGTCTTTTATTGTTACTTCAGATGCAAATGAGATATCTGAAATAATCATTTGTGATTTAACGGCATTTTCTATGGCTCTAATCTTTTCTTCTTCATCCTTCAGCTTTTCTATTTCCATTTTTTTGGCTTGTTTTTTTAAGAATTTTTGATTTTGTTTATCAATTCCATCAAAAATAACCTTATACACCAAACGAGATAATTCTCCGTAAGAAAACAAATCACTGCTTCCTCTGTATTTATTTGCGCTTAATTTATAGCCGAAATATTGTAATTGCGCTTCGTGGGCAGATGATTGTTGATAAGGAAGATATTTGATACTATCAAGAGATAAAAACCAACGATTTTTTTCTTTATTTTCATATAAACTACTATCATACTCAATCGCATTCAAGCCATTATAGCTTTTAAAATCAAAAATTAAACCCCAGGGACTAATAAATTCAAAATCATAATCCAACTGTGGTTCTTCGCGTTGAACATTCCACAAAGATCCAGTGTAAGAAGGTGATTTTTTATACATATACAAGTATTCCACTTCTGCATTTTTATCCACACCGTCAAAAGCAAAGTATTTATATTTTCGTTCTGTATCTTCATCAACACCTTCTTTGATATCTTCTTCTTTTAGAGTGATAATTTCTCCTTTACTATTAATCACTCTAGCTTTTACCATTACAAAATCATTTTCATCATAGATAGGCAAATACAATTTATTGTATGCATTTATTCCTCTTTCGGTCAGCAGCTTGATTTTTCTATGGATAAGTTTGTACTCAACCAATTGATTGTCTTCATAAATAAATTCAACACTTGAGAAAGTTTTTAAGTGATATACGGAAATATTAGTGTCTTTTACAGTAACATCTGTTAATGAGGGGTTTTCTTCCCAGTCGTAATCTATTCTTTCCAGTTCTTTGTTTGCGTAGCTCTTAGTAAAACAAAAAATAATAAGAATGCTCCATAATAATTTTTTCATTTGTGTTTGTTTTTAATGATTAATCCTCTTGATTTTTTATTAGCACAATATTTTCTTGAAAACTTTTTTTAATATCTTTAATCATCGCATTGTATTCTTCAAAATCAGCTGGCTCTAAAATTAATAGGTCTCTGTAGAAATATAATTCATAGTGTATCTTGTTGTCATCTGTTTTTTTATAATTAATAGTATAAGCGAATTTTTCTCTAGTAAAGTCTGCTTTTTCAGGAATGTATTTAATGCTATAGTTTTGGGGTATTTCAAGAATAAAATAAGATTTTCGGGATTGTTTAAAAGTATATTCGTATGGGTTGATACGATCTTCCTCTATTATTTCAAAATCATACAAAAATTTATCTAAATTCAAATTTACATAGACTTCATCTTTGTTTTGACTCACATAATTGCGCAGACTAAAGAGGTAATTAATAATGATTTCGTTTTCTGTCTTACTAATGCTATAATCGTTGATTTCATAACGATTATTTCCCTTTTCAGTAAGTTGTTGCACCAAGCTTTTAAGCTTGATATCACTGGTAATTCTATCCATTACGTTTTTATAAAGGGAGCTAAAGTAAGCTTTGGTAATAAGAGTTCCACTACCTTTTAATACATCGTCTTCCAGTTGTATATAGGTTGTATCTATTATTAGGTTTTCTTCATAATTTAGTACAGGAACAGTATCAATGACAAAGCTTTCAGCTATTTGTATCATTGCTTCTTTTCCCTGAATGAAAGAATTAGGAATGCCATAAGCTAAATAGGAATTTGTTGCATCTAGAAAAGTGTTTTCCCCTGTGTTTTTATTCACATAAGTTAGTATCATGTGATTATCGACAACAGCTGATGGTTGATCTTTGTATGTGTATGGCAAATCTCTTGTGCCAACCCAGGTTAAATGAGATTCTATGTCCAATAATCTCAAAAAAGCATGCATTAATACAGACATGTCTTTACAATCGCCATAGCGCCTGCTTAATACTAAATGAGGGTCGCGAGGAATGAAACCCCCTAATCCATCGGAGAGTGCAATATATTTTATATTCGTTTGAACCCACTGAAAAACAGCTTTCACTTTGTCTTCTTCTTTCGTTAAGCTTTCGTTTATTATTTCCTCATCCAATATTTTTTGAAGTGATGCTGTTGAATCAAAATCCACAGCAGCAATAAATCCTGCATACCAATTATATAAATCGTTTTCATCATTTAATACACCCACTCGTTCCCCATCTTTTTTTTCATAAGATGTAATTCGTATAATTAAATGAGGCAAAAGATGTTGGTAGCTTGGTGAAGAAGATTCAATTTTATAAGGTTTTATATTTTCCATTGTCCAACGATGAATACTGTATTTTTTTTTCTTTTCTACGCTATAGTTTACATCTTCTTTATTCATATTGTAGAAAGAAATATTGAAATCAATGTCATTATCAATTTTTAAACTAAGTTCTTTCTTCAAGACAGGAGCGTAGTATGAAAAATATTCAATAAATGGAATAAAAGCAGTCTTTTGTTTTTTTGTATAGCTGGAGTATGCGATACTCTCTTTTTTTAGATTGGGAAATTCATAATTGATGCTACGCAAATCATCATAAAAAACAGAATTGCTGATAGATTGCTGATCGACAAAGTCTTTTACTTTATACTTTTTATATTTGTCGTCTTCGTTGTATTTTGATAAACTGTAAGCTTCAATATTTTTGAGTTCTTCAAAATAGGAAACAGACATAGTCGATTTAGCATAAAGTCCGCTTTTATTAGAAGTGTAGTATTCTTCTCTAAAGCTTTTTTCAGTAATGTCAAGGCTGTCTTTTTTCCTTTTTACTTCCAGTTCCACTTTGTCGAGCAGATAAACATAATCCTTGTCAGGGAAGCTGTCAATAAGGTAGTAATATTCAGAAGGTAGCTGACTGAAACCCACGTATGTCCAGCAAATAAAGAAAAATATAAGTCGTATTTTCATCAAAAAAATTTTAAGTTTTTATTCCATTCCAATGATATTATCATCATAATATATCATTTTCACCAGTTGTTCCCCTTTTTCGTTGTACAGTATTCGATTTCCATGCATATTTCCGTTAAGATATTCACAACGTTCTTTTACTTTACCATTAGGGTAATAGCTGATTTCTTCTCCGTTTTTATTTCCATTATCGTAATTGCATTCGTATTTAATTTTACCATCCGGATACCATTCTTTTCTTATGCCTTCAATCCAATCATTTGCGTAAGTACAACTATACGCTAGTTGTCCGTTGTCATAATATTTTAGGTATTCTCCTTCAAACCAGTCGCTAATCATCTTAAATTTTCGCGCTAGTTTTCCGTTATTCCAGTATATTTCAACTTCAGCGGTTTCATTTTCCACATCTACGGTAATGTCTTTTCCATTCTTTTTATAAGAATAGGATAATAATATTCCATAATAGTATTGGCGTTTGTGTTCTTCTTTTCCATTAATATAGTATGTAGCTTCTCCATGTCGGTCGCCTTGGTAATAATTAATTTTATAACTTAGCTTTCCATTTTCATCATAGTCAGCATATTCCCCGTGGAATTCTCCCTCATCATAATTTCTAACGGCTTCCAAATTCCCTTTATCGTCATAGTATTTCCATTCTCCGGTTCTGTCTCCATATTCATAGCTTCCTTCATAGAGAATTTTTCCGTTATAATGATAACCAATCCATTTCCCATGTCGATTTCCGTTAAAACTGCTTCCTTCAGATACCAGTTTTCCATTAGGATAATAGAAATACTGATTGCCATGATATCTGTTGTTTAGGATATCTACGCGCATAAACAAGGGGCAGTCTTCACAATACCTAAGTTCTAAGGTTCTTTCCCCAACAGTTTCAAAAACGGTATCAAAGGCAAGTCCAGCTGTATCGTAATAAATAATAAACTTCAGTAAATCAGCCTCGTAATAGCTTTTTTGACGAAGATTACCATTGATAGCATAATAAGTGAAAAAGCCTTCTATATTTTCACTCTGATAAAATGCCTCGCTATAGACAGAACCGTCACGATTATAAGTAATCCACGGACCGTCAGCTATTCCATCTTTAAGGTAACCTTGCTTGTATAGCTTTCCATTTCGAAAATAATCTTCATAATAACCGCTTGCTTTACCTTCTTCATTAAAAGAATACTTGGTTTCAATTTCTTTATTGGGATAATATTCTTTGTATTCTCCAATAGCTTCTCCATTTTTATATTCTTCTTCAATAACAAGATTTCCATTAATATCATAAGTTTTCCAAACGCCTTCTTTTTCCTTCTTTCCGTATGTGCCTTCCATAGAGAGGTTCCCGTTGAAGAAATAACTTTTGTAATAAAAATCGCCACCTTTTCTGGTATCTTCAGATAAAACTTCTCCTTCTTTATTAAAGTATTTATATCCAACAATATCGCCTTTTTTATACGTAAGTTCTGAAATTTTCCAGCCCTCTTCGGTAAAGTTTTCTGTTAATCCGTTTTCTTTTCCGCTTTCATCAAAATTACTGATTGTTGCAATTTTACCATCAGAGTAATAGCTTTTCCATTCTCCAATTTTTTTACCTTCTGCAAAGCTTCCTTCACTCTCTGTTTGTCCGTCTTTATAATAAGAAATATATGCACCATCTAATTCTCCTTCAAGATAGTTTTCTTTAGATGCAATTTGTTTATTACGATAATATGATATGCGTTCTCCATCAAGCTCATCTTCTTTATAGCTCCCTGTTTTTTCAAGTTCACCAGAATCATAGTAGGCTTTAATTTCTCCGTTAGCCATTTTGTCTTTCAACCAATAAGAAAAGGAAAGACTTCCAATAGGATGATAATAGCGGTATTCACCTTCTATTACTTCTCCTTTAGTATATGGAACAATTCTATCGAGGATACCATTTTTATAGATGTAGGCATCGCCCTCAATTTTATCATCAACGTAGGTAACTACATAATGTAAAAGTCCGTTTTCAAGGTAAGTAAAACTACTATCAGATAATTCTCCATTTTTAAACATGGCTACTTCTTTTAAATATCCATTAGCGTGATAGTAGCGCCATTTTTTATCTTTATTTCCTTCTTCGTTAAATTGCCCTTCAACTGTTTTTCTGCCCTCTGAGTTATAGGAAACCAATTCTCCTGTAACGATATTTCCGTTGTCTTTAATGTCGAAATCGCCTACAAGCGAAGTGTAATGATATTTCCCATCCCTCATTACTCTTTTGTTTTCAATGTTTAAAAAGGGGAAATCCATATAACGATATTTCTCATCCAGGTATTTATAAGCCCAGTCTTTGAATTTAGCAATATCAGATTGCTTTTTTCCGACAATACTTCCAATTTTCCCTGATTCAACTTGAGAGGAAATGGTATAAGTAAAAGCAGGGAATAAATCCTCTTTCATTATTTCTTGATAAAAGCTCACATAAGTATCATGCCAAAAATTATCTTCTTTTAATTTCATGGATTCTATTTGGGTTAAAACCAGATGACATTGTTTCACAAAGGGGTAAGTAAGTTTTGATGGTGTTTTGTATTTTTTATCGAGCGCAACATAATTATGTATTAATTGATCAATGGATGCAAATTCACTATTGCCTTCCAAATCAAAACCTATCGATTCCTGAAAGTCTTCATCAGTCCAATATTTTGATTGTGCTATATCATC
>CAZJZP010000057.1:0-5440 GCA_964550505.1 uncultured Prolixibacteraceae bacterium
GATAGGTTTGGGCATCTAAATTAAACAAGCGTTTTAATACTAAATTATCAGAATCTAGTATTTTTTTGTTCATTTTGCTTCTATATTTATTAAAGCTATTGTCTGATTTCATTAGATTTGGAATTTAATTAAAAAAAAACGAGATAATTTTTTTTCAAACAAAGATAATTCATTATTTTTGTTTATTGCATCTCTTGCTTTTTATCTTTCTAAAAAAGCAAAGAATCATGCACGGCTTAATCATAAAAAAAACTAAATGTTGTTTTTTTTTATTTTTTTTCAAAAAAAACTTGCATAATGATTTTAATGTATAACTTTGAATAAAACTTATTAATTTCACAATAGTATAAACGACAGAATAAGAAGAACAAAAGAATGATTAAAACTAACAACGACTATACACTACATCAATTACTAAAGCAAATCTTTGGTTTTGACCAGTTTAAAGGCAACCAGGAAGCTATTATCCTAAATTTGCTTGAGGGGAAAGACACCTTTGTCATTATGCCGACAGGAGGTGGGAAATCAATGTGTTATCAACTACCGGCTCTAATCTGCGAAGGAACAGCTATTATTATATCACCCTTGATTGCTTTAATGAAAAATCAGGTGGATGCCATTCGTAATTTCGGACAGGAAAAAGGAATTGCTCATGTGTTAAACTCCTCTTTGAACAAGCAAGAGATAATGGAAGTGAAGGAAGACCTTATTTCCGGCAAAACCAAATTATTATATGTTGCTCCCGAATCCTTGATTAAGGAAGAAAATGTGGAATTTCTGAAAAACGACATTAATATTTCTTTCTTTGCAATTGATGAAGCACATTGTATTTCGGAATGGGGACATGATTTCCGCCCTGAATACCGTCGTTTACGACCAATTATCGAAGCAGTGGGAAAAACAGTTCCTATTATTGCTTTAACCGCCACAGCCACACCAAAGGTTCAGCTAGATATTCAAAAAAACCTGGGAATGATGGATGCCGGCATTTATAAATCCTCTTTCGACAGAGCAAATTTGTATTATGAGGTTCGCCCGAAAACAAAAGATGTATTTAAAGATATAATTAAATATATCAAAACTATGCCTAATCGCTCGGGGATTGTATATTGTTTGAGCAGAAAAAAGGTAGAAGAACTGGCAGAAACCTTGCAAGTGAACGGCATCAGAGCACTTCCTTACCATGCAGGACTGGACTCCCAAACCCGTATTAAAAATCAGGATATGTTTTTGATGGAAGAAGTGGAAGTAATTGTTGCTACTATCGCTTTCGGAATGGGAATTGACAAGCCGGATATTCGCTTTGTGATTCACCACGACATTCCTAAAAGTTTGGAAAGCTATTATCAGGAAACAGGAAGAGGCGGCAGAGATGGCGGTGAAGGAAATTGTATCTGTTTCTACAGCTATGATGATATTGAGAAATTTGAAAAATTCCACAAGAATAAAGCCGTTGCCGAACAAGAAATAGCCAAGGAATTACTACAAGAAACTATTTCTTATGCAGAATCTTCTGTTTGCCGACATCGTTTGCTATTGCATTACTTTGGAGAAGAATATCCCAAAGATAATTGCGGAGCCTGCGATAACTGCCTGCATCCAAGAGAAAAATTTGAAGGCAAAGAAGATGTTTTTATTGTACTCGATACTGTTGATAAAGTCAAACAACAACTTAAAGCCAAAGACCTTATCAAAGTAATAATGGGAAAAGCATCATCCACATTAAAACCCTATGCGAAATTAGATTGCTATGGAAAAGGAAGTGAGAAAGATGAAAAATTCTGGAACGCTGTTATTCGACAAAGCTTAATTGCCAATTTTTTGGTAAAAGATATTGACAATTACGGGATTTTAAAACTTTCGGATAAAGGAAGAGATTTTATCAAAAATCCGGTTTCTTTTAAACTAACAAAAGACCACGACTATGAAAATATCACCGATGATGATTTTATCCACGGTGGTGGTGGACCTGGCTCTAAGAACAGTGGTACAGACAAAATCCTCTTTGCCATGCTTAAAGACTTGAGAAAAGATATTGCACGCAAAGAAAAATTGCCTCCTTTCGTTATTTTTCAAGATCCTTCTTTGGAAGATATGGCTATTCAATATCCCG
Organism: uncultured Prolixibacteraceae bacterium; assembly: GCA_964550505.1. Taxonomy (GTDB): domain Bacteria; phylum Bacteroidota; class Bacteroidia; order Bacteroidales; family CAZJZP01; genus CAZJZP01. Next base: position 2,114 of record CAZJZP010000057.1, read on the forward strand.
TAAAACTGGATGAATTAAAACAAATTGTAGGTGTTGGTTCCGGAAAAGCATTGAAATACGGAAAACCCTTTGTTGACTTGATTGCAACTTATGTGGAGGAAAATGACATTATGCGTCCAATGGATATGGTGGTAAAAACCATGCCCAATAAATCCGGACTAAAAGTCTATATTATTCAAAATATTGACAGAAAGCTTTTCCTTGAAGATATCGCAGAAGCTAAAAACCTCAGCTACGACGAAATGCTGGATGAATTAGAACGCATTGTTGCATCAGGAACTAAAATTGATATCAATTATTATATTGATGAAGTTGTAGAGCCAACACATGTGGAAGAAATTTTTGAGTATTTTAGAGAAGAAGCCGAAACCGACTCCATAGAAACAGCATTAGAAGAACTCGGGAGCGATGAATATACCGAACAGGAAATCAGATTAGTACGAATTAAATTTATGTCAGATATAGGAAACTAAAAAAACCAAAAAAATGGAAGAACAAAACAAAAATCAAGAAATGAACCAGGAAAAATGTGTAAATCTGAAGCCTTTATACATTATTAATATTGTTTTAGCAATAGCTGTTGTAGCATTGTTTTTACTTCATTTTCTACCCTCCTCTCATGGAAACAAAACCTTACCCGAGGGAGCAGGTATGAATATTGCTTTTGTTAATACCGATACTATTTTTGAAAACTATCAATTTGTTAATGATAAAAAAGATTATTTAAGAGCCAAAACAACTGAATTACAAACAGAATTGGAAAAGCAAGAGAATAATTTTAAATACCAACTCAACGATTATCAAAACAAAATTAAATCCAATCAAATTTCTATTGAACAAGCAAAAAGAACAGAAGAAAATCTGGGACAAATGCAACAAAACCTAATGCAATTGGAACAAGAGTATTCTAATCAACTTGCTCAAATGGAATATGATATTCAATTAGAATTAATAGAACGATTGGTCGATTACCTTAAAGAATATAATGAAGAAGCAAAATGGGATTATATTCTAAGCTATACTTATGGTGGAGGTATTTTGATTACTAATCCTGAGTCTGACCTCACTAGTGAAGTCTTGGCTGAATTAAATGATAGATATAGTAAAGAAGACAAAAACGAAGAAGTTCAAAACACTGAAAATGAAGAAGAATAAGCTATTTCGGATTTTGATGCACGCTGCTTTCTTTCTTTTATTTATAAGTCTTTTGGCTTGTTCTAAAAAAGAAACAATAGTAGAAGAACGTTTTCCTGATGGCTCGGAAAAAATTGTAAAAACCTACAAAGTGAAAGGCGATGATAAATCTCTTATCAAAGAAATACGCTTTTATGCTAACGGAAAAAAAGAGTTTGAAGGGGAATACAAAAACGATCTAAAACATGGAGAGTGGACGTATTGGTATAAAAACGGCTTTGTTTGGAGCGAAGGATTTTTTTATGAAGGCAAAAGCGATGGCATTCGAAAAGTTTATCACGAAAACGGAAAACTTTATTACGAAGGCGAATACGATAAGGGCAAAGCTATCGGCACTTGGATTTTTTACGACGAAAACGGAAATGAAATTAAAAAAGAAAGCTATTAATAATATGGCTTCTTATTCATAAAAAACACCATATTGACCATTGGTAATATCAATGGTATCAAGTAAAAGAGCGTGATATGCCTGAAGCATAAAACTTCCTTCTATCCACTTTGCGCTAGCATCTTTTTCAGTAATAGTAAGCATTGCTGTTTCCAGAATTGGAACGTAAGTATTGTTTTGATTTTCTATTGGATAAGGACCGCAAGCAAAACCATAAGGTTCATCCATTGCATTATAAACACCTGCATTCAAATCAACATTTATACTTAGGCTCATATAATAAGCACCACTATTTGAAGAGATATAGATAAACATCGTATCAGAAATATTGTTGTATTCAACAGCCTTGTAGGTTGCTTTACTAAAAGTTTTTCCTTCCAAATCTGCTGTAAGATAATTCTTTCTCGGAGGATCGACAGGATCTTTTTTACAAGCAGAAAAACAAAGACCTACAAACAAAAGGGCGATAATGATAAACTGTTTCATAAGTATGATTCCATAATTTTTTCAAAAATACATTTTATTTTAGAATATCCGAGATAATTTCTTCCACTTTTTGATGTAATGCATTTATACTACCATTGTTATCAATCTGATAATCTGCCATTTCAATGCAATTTTTCAAGTTTTGTTTGTTCGGGTCATCATTTTGCATTTCTCTTTTTTCATTTGCTACAAATTCTTCAAAAGAGATATTATCCGTTTCTGATTTTCGAAGATTAATTCGTTGATAACGCAATTTGGCATCGGCATCAACTGCCAAGAGATAAAAATCCTCATTTTCCCTGAGTGCGTTGATTTCTCCCACCGTTCGTAAGCTTTCAATAATGCAATTTGTGTTATTTTCAGCTGCTTTTTCGTACAAAGCACGGGCAATATAATCTGCGCCGTGTTTTTCTCTCAGCGCATTTGCTAAGGCAACCATAGTATCGCGGTTTACTTCTTTTTTCTCGCTTTTCAGGCGATCAATAAGAAATTGGCGTACAGAATAGTGAACAAATTCTTTTTCTTTCACTAAATAATCCACCACAGTTCCTTTACCTGCACCTAGTGTTCCTGTAATTCCAAATATTATCATCTCTTAATATGTGTTTTTAGTTCGTAAATCATCTATCCACTTTTGAATTTTCGGCGCTTTAAAATCCTTACAATCTTGAATAAGCTGCTTTTCATCCTCTCCTACTAAAAGGTTTTTTGCATGTTCTGCGTGAATAAATTTCTCTTCTACCGCTTTCTCAATTTGCGCAAGAAAAGGGTCGAAAAAGCCTTGAACATTAAATAAAGCAACTGCTTTATCGCTTTGTTCCAACTGTAAAAGTGTCAGCACCTCGCTCAATTCGTCTAAGGTTCCAAAACCACCCGGCATAGCGATAAATGCATCGGATAGTGCTATCATTTTTTCTTTTCGTTCGGCCATGCTTTCTACCAGATGCAATGCTGTTAACGTTTTATGCACCACTTCTTTTTTCTCGAGAAAAATCGGTGCAACACCAATGACTCTTTTGTTTTTTTTCAGCATTTCCTCCGCAATAACGCCCATCAAACCAACCGAGCCTGCTCCATAAACCAATCCAATATCCTGACGGATAAATTCCTGCGCTAAAGCTATTGCCTTTTTAGTATAAATTGGGTTTTTCCCAACACTTGAACCACAAAAAACACAAATATTCATCTGTTTTAAAATTTATTATGCTTATTTCTTAAGCTTTTATTTACTTTTGTAGCTAAAAATAATAAAAAATGAC
>CAZJZP010000057.1:5540-8982 GCA_964550505.1 uncultured Prolixibacteraceae bacterium
TGCTTATTTCTTAAGCTTTTATTTACTTTTGTAGCTAAAAATAATAAAAAATGACTGCATTATATCCTCTAAAATTCAAAGCGATTTACAAAGATAAGATTTGGGGTGGACAAAACATCAAAAATCTGTTAAAAAAAGATGTGGGCAATATACCAAACTGTGGAGAGATGTGGCTAATCTCTGGTATTGAAGGTGATGAATCCATTGTAGAAAACGGTTTTTTAGCCGGCAATACGATTAACGAACTTTGTGAAGTATATATGCAAGATGTACTCGGCGACAAAGTCTTTACCAAATACGGAGAAGTCTTTCCGTTGCTAATAAAAATTCTGGACAGCAACGATTATCTTTCTATTCAAGTTCATCCTGATGATGCATTGGCAAAAAAACGCCATAATCAAGATTTCGGGAAAAGTGAAATGTGGTATGTTATGCATGCAGAAGAAGATGCAGAACTTATCAGCGGCTTTAGTAAAGATAGTAACAAAGATGAATTTCTTGAAAAAGTGGAAAAAAACGAATTAAAAGAGATTTTGAATATTGAAAAAGTAAAAGCAGAAGAAGTTTACTATCTTCCAGCTGGAAGAGTCCATGCATTAGGTCCTGGAGTGATGCTGGCAGAAATCCAACAAAGTTCTGATATCACTTACCGCATTTATGATTGGGACAGATTGGGCGTGGACGGACTTCCTAGAGAATTACATTTGAAACAAGCAATGGAAGCTATTGACTTTTCTTCCTATGATAATTATCGTACTGATTATCAAGCAGAATTGAACAAGACTTCTAAAATTTTGGAAACAGCAAATTTTACTTCAAATATTATCGTTTTTAATCAAATTTTGGAGAAAAACTTTCGGGAGATTGACTCTTTTATTGTGTATTTGTGTCTGGAAAGTGCAGTAGAAGTACATTATGAAAAAGGGAAAGAAGTATTAAAGCAAGGAGAAGCAATTCTTATCCCTGCTGCGTTGGAAAAAGTCTTTTTTATTCCACTTTTACAAGCTAAAATGCTGGAAATTTACATTTAAGAAAAGAAAAGGCATAAGAGCCGGAATAAAATTCTATTTTTGCAAAAAATTAAAACAATGGCACAGCGAATTTTAACAGAACAAGAACAAATTAGAAGAAAATCCTTAGAAGAACTCTATCAATTAGGAATAAATCCTTATCCTGCCGATGAATTTAAGGTCGATGCCTTTTCCGCAGATATTTTGGAAAATTATTCCGCTGAAAAGCAAAACTATCAAAATATAAGTATTGCCGGAAGAATTATGAGCCGAAGAATTATGGGAAAAGCTTCCTTTGTTGAAATTCAAGATCAAAAAGGAAAAATTCAGGCTTATGTTAACCGCGATATTCTTTGTCCTGATGAAGATAAGAATTTATACAACAACGTCTTCAAGCGATTATTAGATATTGGAGATATTGTCGGACTTAAGGGAGATGTTTTTGTTACGCAAATGGGAGAAACTTCCATCAAAGTAAAAGAATTGAAAGTCCTTTCCAAATCAATACGACCTCTTCCTATTGTTAAAGAAAAAGACGGCGTACAATATGATGCAGTGAGTGATCCTGAATTCAGGTATCGCCAACGTTATGTGGATTTGGTTATCAATCCACAAGTGCGAAATGACTTTGTGCAACGCAGCAAAATCATTCAATCCATGCGGGAATTATTCAATTCCAAAGGCTATCTGGAAGTGGAAACACCAATTCTTCAGCCTATTCCGGGAGGAGCGGCTGCCAGACCCTTTGTTACACACCACAATGCATTGAATATTCCTCTTTATCTGAGAATTGCCAACGAATTATATTTGAAACGACTAATTGTTGGCGGTTACGATGGTGTTTATGAATTTGCTAAAGATTTCCGAAACGAAGGAATGGACAGAACCCATAATCCTGAATTTACGGTAATGGAAATATATGTTGCCTACAAAGACTATCACTGGATGATGTGCTTTACCGAAGAAATGATAGAAAAAGTAGCGATGGATTTACACGGTAAAACAAAGCTCAAAGTCGGCGATAATGAAATAGATTTCAAAGCTCCCTACAAAAGAATAACAATGATTGATGCTATCAAAGAACACACTGGAATAGATATCAGTGAAATGGACGAAAAAGCCCTCTTTGATGTGTGCAAAAAACTGGATATCCCAACCGATGAAAGCATGGGAAAAGGAAAACTTATTGATGAAATTTTCGGGGAAAAATGTGAAAAACATTTTATTCAACCCACCTTTATCACCGATTATCCTGTTGAAATGTCGCCCTTATGCAAAAAACACCGCAATAATCCGGAATTAACAGAACGCTTTGAACTCATTGTAAATGGCAAAGAATTATGTAATGCCTACTCTGAGCTTAACGATCCCATTGACCAATTAGCACGCTTTGAAGAACAACTCAAGCTCTCCGAAAAAGGCGATGACGAAGCCATGTTTATTGATATGGATTTTGTCCGCTCACTAGAGTATGGAATGCCTCCAACAACCGGAATGGGAATAGGCATTGATAGATTGTGTATGTTTATGCTGAATAAAGATTCTATTCAAGATGTTATCTTCTTTCCGCAAATGAAACCCGAGAAAAAAGAAGAACATTCTTCAGAACAAGATTTCATGGATAAAGGAATTCCACAAGAATGGATTCCTGCATTGAAAGAAAATGGAATTCAGCATATTAAACAACTGAAAGAGGAAAATCCGAATAAATTGCACAATAGTTTATGTGGCTATCGAAAGAAAAACAAACTGGAAATAGCTGCTCCAAGCCCCGAAGAAGTAAAAAAATGGTGCGAGTAAAAACTGCTACTAAAAGCTAGCAAAAAGCTTAAACTTTTGGTTTTTTGATTCTTATGTTTTGGTTTTTTGTCATTTTCTTGCTAATAGTAAAATCTTTTTGTATTTTTGAGCATGATTTCTTTTAAAAGGATAATATTAGTTTTAAGTATCATCTGTTTACAATTACCCGTATCTGCGCAATTATTTGAAGAAGATTTTGGCACATCCTTCACTTCAATCAGTACTCTAAAGTGGCCAACAGCATGCAGGAGCGGAGCAAATTCGTATAATACTTCTTCAGCACCCTGCGGAAGCAGTATTGATAGGGCATATTATTTAAATGGATTTGGAAGCTATATTACAACACAGGCTATCAGTATTCCTGCTGCAAATTATGAATTGAGCTTTTCCTATTCTTTTGATTATTCCTTTAGCTTTCCTGAAATTGAAATTAGAAGTGGAGGCAGTTGTGGAACGACTTTATTAAACACTTATACTTTATCAAACACTTCTGGAGTTTGTACTCCACACAGCATTGATTTAAGTGCCTATGCCGGACAAATAATCTTTATTCGTTTTGTTTCTAATACCTCATCCCGCGATTTTTACCTTGATGATATTTTAGTTGACTTAGGAAGTGGCGGTGGAAGCAG
>CAZJZP010000057.1:9082-10947 GCA_964550505.1 uncultured Prolixibacteraceae bacterium
CTGATTATAAATTTGCAGATAATTTTAACGATGGGGATTTGGTCTTGAATTATGCAGGAAATGATGGTGATGAAGCCTGTACAGCATGCGGAAATTGGATTTTGCAAAATGGTGCAAGCTTAGAATTAGCTCCTTCTGGAACATGGAACGGAAACAGCAGAAAAACAGAAGCCTTTCCTGATGGGATGTCAAATGTTTACTATGTCAGACTAGACAGAGACGAATCAATTGAATCTCCAACAATAGATATGTCTGCTATGACAGGGTTTAAAATTAGCTTTTACGCAAAATCTTCTTCCTCTTCTTCCGGTGGTGGTGATAGTTGGAGTTCAATTAGTGATCATCTCCGCCTTCAAGTTTGGGATGGAAGCAGTTGGATTACCCTAAAAGATATTACAGAGGGAACTTCTGTAAATGAAGACAAAATCACTTCTGCCTTACCGCTTAATTATTTTTGTTTTACCGCTTATGCTGACAATAATAGTCCAGGGAATTATTATTATAACGCTGCTCCTAATGTAAATCCCGACTATTTTCACAGTGATTTTAAATTCAGAATTATTTTTGAAGGCGGATTTTCTGGAGCTCCTTTCGCTTGGGTGGATGATATCAGCTTCCGAGCCGATGATGATGGCTATTCCACAATGATTCCATGCGGAATTTCTTTCTGGAACGAGCCTGATGCTACAGGCTACGGTCAGGATAACGGCACAAGCGGAAACAACAATGCTGAAAAAGGCGTTGAGCTGGAAATTGATGGTTCTGTTAGTTTTCCTCCTAACTGGGCAACACAAGCAAATGATGGTGATTATTATAACCAGATTTTTGGTTTTAATCAATCCATTTATTTGGTTTTTTGTGTGCTTAGTGAACAAGAAATAAATTTTGCTTACCCCAAAGTACAGTTTTATGCTCCCAGCATGGGTTGGCAAAGTTCAACTTTATCCAAGGATAATAATTATACCGGACCAGGATGGAAATACTATGCGGTTGAATATGTCAGTTGTGATTTAGCCGGTGGTTCCATTGCTGAACCCACTGATGAATTTACCTATTACTATCATTTTCAGTATGGCAGTGAATTTATTCCACTATATTATCATCTTAATACAAGCGGGATTGAAACTGGCGGAGGTGCAACCACCGTTGCAGAAGCATTTGATGCTCCTGATGTAATCTCAAGTGATGATTGTGGAACAACTTTACCCATTGAGCTTCTCTCTTTTTCTGCCAAATTAGTGAAAGATCAGGTAATCTTAGATTGGACAACTATTAGCGAAAGCAATAGTGATTACTTTCTGATTGAACGCTCTGCCGATGGCGTTTCTTTTAATGCTATTGGAAAGCTTGATGCTGCTGGAAATTCTAATTTCCGTATTGATTACTCTTATACCGATGATAATCCTCTTTCCCGAATTTCTTATTATCGATTAAAAGAAGTTGACTACGATGGTTCTACTACTTTATCAGATATTGCAGTTGTAGAAACAAGCAAGACGGAAGATTTTATCCTTTATCCTAATCCTGCCGTTAATCTTCTATATATTAAAGGAGAAGTGGAAAATCTGGAGGATATCAAAATTTACAATATCCTCGGACAAAACCTAAGCAATACAATCAGTCTAATCGAACACAACAAGACAAGTCTTAGCTTAAATATTGAAAATTTAGCAAAAGGAATGTATATACTGAAAATTAAAGAATCAGCTTATCGCTTTAGTGTTGAATAGAGTAATAAAGTATTAAATTTTACTTCAATATAATCTTTTTGGACAATACAGCTCCTGCTGTTTGCAACTTAACAATATACATGCCCATTGGATAAGTACTCATATCAATGATTTCTTTTTGATTTGCTGCTTCTT
>CAZJZP010000058.1:0-10923 GCA_964550505.1 uncultured Prolixibacteraceae bacterium
AGGAATATGCTTGAATTGGGGTTGTGTACCAGTGAAATCCTTGATTGAAAGTGCAAAACTCTATCAAAAAATCCAAAATGATGCCGCAGAAATGGGAATTGACGGTATTAAAATGAATTCCCTTCATTTCAATTTTGAAAAAGCAGCTTCTCGCGCTTCCACTTTAGTTAATCTGCTAACTGATGACATATCTTCAGTTTTAAAAAAGAATGCGGTTGATATTATTATCGGCGAAGCAAAAATACGAAAAGATAAAAGCGTAAGTGTCAACAACAGGACTTTGGAAGCAAATCATATTGTGTTAGCAACGGGGACAAGAATTCCTGCCGTAGAAACAAAAAAAATTAAGCTTTTACAAATTTTTCAAATTCTAAAGCAAAAGAAGATAGATGATAATATTGTTGTGTATGGAAACAATTCTACGGCTGTGGAATTAGCACAGTTTTTTACATTAATCGGTAAAAAAGTGAGCCTTATTACCGAGGAAAATGATATTATGCCATTGGCGGACAGGTATTTAGCAAAATATATGCAAAAAATCCTGAAAACAAATGGAATTAGCTTACACACTGATTTGAATTTGAAAGACTTAGATAAGAAATATAAAGATGGTAAAATTCGCTTTAAAGACATAGAAATTCCTTGTGATATACTGATAAATGCGCAAAGCAGAAAGGCTGTTCTACCAGAAATGGAGATAGATTTGGAGATGACAGAAGACGGCTTTATATCTACAGATGAAAATTGCCACACTTCTGTGGAAGGACTTTTTGCAATCGGAGATGTAAACGGAAAAAGTAGTTTTGCACATATTGCTTCAGCACAAGCAATGCATTTGGTTAATCACATCAAAGGAGTGGGCAGTGAATTGCGTATCAAAGATTATCCGATGAATATGTACAGTGTTCCAGAAATTGCTCAAATAGGTTATACCGAGCAGGATTTGAAAAGCATGAAAGTCGATTATACCTTGAGTCAATATTCCTTAAAAAGCAATGCCAAAGCAATGGCAGAAGGAAATACGGAAGGTTTTATTCGTATTTTATCAGAGAAAAAATATGGGGAAGTGCTTGGAGTTCAGATTGCAGCAGCAAATGCAACAGATATGATAGCCGAAGCTTCTGCTTTTATGCAAATTGAAGCCAGCGTATATGATGTTGCCAAAACAGTACACGCACACCCTAGTATTGCTGAAATTTTTATCGATGCCAGCAAACAAGCAATCGAAGATTTGGACGGAGAATAACAGATGAACACCGCGGTAGAAACATATAATCTTGCTGATATACAGTTGCTTAATAATGCATTTCCTCAAAACCACATGATTTGGCAACCGGATAAACAATATTTGATTCTGGGCAAATCCAACACAGCAGAGCAGGCTTTGTTTATGGAGAAAGTCTTGGAAGACAAACTCAAAGTTTTTAAACGACCTTCTGGAGGACAAACAGTAATTTTAAGTCCGAAAACCTTAGTGATTGCTGTTAAACTGCAGATAGGAGAGGACATCAATGTACACAAATATTTTCCGCTAATAAATACTCAGATTATTAAAGCTTTAGCATCTTTGGGTGTTCAGCATCTTTCCTTAAAAGGCATTTCAGATATTGCCATTAAGGATAAAAAAATACTGGGATCATCCATGTATAAAAAGAAGGATGTACTTTTTTATCATGCCGTCTTAAATTTAGCTGAAGAGGTGAGCATGATGGAGAAATACCTTAAACATCCCACCAAAGAACCGGATTATCGAAAGGGGAGAAGCCATAAAGATTTTGTGAGTTCGCTTAAAGAAAGTGGGTATGATATAGAGCCACTTCATCTCAAAAAGCAACTGGATACATATTTTTCAGCATGGGATTTTTTTGCTAAAAATTAAGCTTGACTATAAAACATTTTTTGCTTGTTTTTTTGATTAGAGCTCTATTTTCTAGCGGATTTTTTCTTCTTATCTTCACCTAGTGAAAATTTTACAGGCATTTGAAATTGCACCCGAACAGCTTTTCCTCTTTGTTTTCCCGGATTCCATTTAGGCATAAGATTGCTTATTCTTAACACTTCTTCTCCACAGCCTCATCCGATGTCTTGTAAAATTTTCACATTAGTTATTGAACCATCGTTTTCAACAATAAAAGTTGCAAATACAATTCCCGTAATACCTTTCATTCTGGCTTCTTCAGGGTATTCCATATTATTTGCTAAAAACTCATAGAGCTTTAATTCGCCACCAGGGAAAGATGGAGTTTCCTCAACAACAGTAAATACATCATTATTTGTAGTATCTGCTTCTTCAGCTTCAATAATTTCAATCTCTTCAGTTTGAGCGTATATGCTTGCAGATAAGATAAAGAGAACAAAAAGGATAATTAGCTTTTTCATAGTATTTTTTTACAAAAATAAGAAAAAAAGGCTATTATTGAAATATAATTGTTGATTTGTTGGGGTAATTTAAAAAAAAGAATTCTAGCAAATTCTAAGATTTTTAATAAGATGAAACACAATTAATTATATACAAATCCACGAATGAAAAATAAATGTTTGTGCATTAGAGGGAATTAAAAATTTTCAACCTGAAAATAGCAATGTGATTATACCCACAAACTTTAAATACTAATTCCCAGCTGAATATAATACGCAGCAATGATTATTACAGGGGCAATAAAGGCGGCTAACCACAGTATTGTAATAATTATTTTTCCTACTATTCCTAAGTCTTTGGTAGCTTTCTTTTGAAGGATAGCTTTTACTTGTTGAATGATTTTATTTTCCTTCTCTGAAATGCTGTAGGATTTTGGTGTAATCACGTTTTGATAATTTTTTATGTGAATGCCAATCTGATCTCTAATTAACCAATATTCCCTATCACTTAGTTCATTATAGGTTTTGTTAAGACTAATACCTTTGTTTTGGACATTTTCTCGAAGGTTTTTTATTTGTGATTGAGCAACTAATCGCATAATTAAGAAAAAAGGTACAATCAATAAAAAGTAAGATTTTGTATAAATTGAAAAGATTCCCAGTATTAGTATGGAAATAACGATAAAAATATTGCTCAAAATTTCTTTATTTTCAAAAAACAAGGATTTTAAGAGTCGTCCACCATCTAAAGGCATGATTGGAAGTAAATTGAATAGATTCAAGACGATGAATATATTTGAAGCTAGTAGTAACAACTCATTATTGTCTTGTAAACCAAAATAATACAGTATTAATCCAATAATGATTCCTGGCAAAGGACCTGATAGCAACACAAATATTTCCTGCTTTTGAGAGATAGTATCTTTTGAACCACTGGCAAATGCACCAATAATGGGAATAAAAAAGATTCCTAAATTTTTGTAATTAAAAATACGCATGGCAAGGTAATGACCCAATTCATGGATTAATAAAACTCCTGCAAGAATAAGGATGAAACGAAAATCCCAATCAAAAAAAAGATAAAAAATCGCAATAAATAATACTATGCTAGATAAAGAGCGTATGATGGATTGCTTTTTGATTTCTTCAATAGGCTTTTCAGGAAAAACAAGATTATTTTCTGCATTGTTTTCTTCTTTACGATTTCTCCTTTTTTCCAGATCTCTTTTTGCTGCAAGGAAATCTTCATTTTCCTGATTTGAAGCGTTCTTAATAACTTCTTCTAATTCCCGAATTGACTTATTTTCCATTGTTTCTGTTTTAGTGTAAAAGTTAATTGCTGCTCATAGCATTCAAACTATGCTAACATCAAAAATAGTAAAAAGATGTATTGTGTAATTATTCTTAGCTGTTTTTTTTTATTGTTCAGTAATGTTAGTTGTTATATCTATAAAACGCTTTGTAAAGAACTGTTCTAAATTGCATTTGGCTATAGCTTTATGAAGATTATTGTTTTATGTTTGTAAAAATGAAAAGGATAAAAAGACTAATACAACCCATATTACCACCATCAAAATGGAAAGTGCCAGTGATAATAATACTTGGCGTTTTATCTGGTGTTGTATTATATAATTTTTATGTGTCTCGGGCTTGGTCTTATTTATCAGATGATCCTGCTACTTGTATTAATTGCCATGTGATGACAACTCAATATGTAACATGGAGTCATTCCTCGCATCGCAATTATACTACATGTAACGATTGCCATGTTCCTCAAGATAACTTTTTCCGAACCTATTATTTCAAAGCAAAAGATGGCTTGCGGCATTCAGCAATATTCACTGCCAGAACTTATGAACAGAGCATCAGAATGCTTCCGCCCGGTAATAAAGTTGTACAAGAAAATTGTATTAGATGCCATGGAAATCTCACAGAAATGGTCAATGCAAATGTGAGTTATGCTGAAACACTTGAAGGGAATGGAAAAAAATGTTGGGATTGTCATCGAGAAGTGCCACATGGTAGTATCAGAAGTTTAACTACAACAGCATGGTCGGAAGTACCATCACCAAAATCTGCTGTACCTGATTGGTTAAAGAAACAAAAAGATAATAAATAAAATTCACTTATATGAAATTCAGTTTACGCAAATTAGTTGAAAAAAAGCCATGGACAGGATGGCTGTTATTTTTAGGAACAACTACTATCGTCTTTGTTTTAGGAATGCTTGCTGCTTCTATTATTCAACGACGTGCCGAATCCACTTTGATTAATGTTCCAATGTATGAGTTGAACGAATTTGAACCGCGTAATGAAATGTGGGGTAAAGCTTATCCACGGGAATATGAAACCTATCAACAAATGGCAGACACAAGCTTTAGTTCAAAGCATAATGGAAGTGCTTTCAGGGATGCTTTGGAAGAAGATCCTCGTTTGGTAATTCTTTTTGCCGGATACTCTTTTGCAAGAGATTATAATCAACCTAGAGGTCATGTGTATGCAGTTACTGATATTCACAACACACTTCGAACAGGAACACCTGATAAAAACACTGAAGATATGCAAACATCAAGTTGTTGGACTTGTAAAAGCCCCGATGTCCCAAGAGTAATCAATGAAATTGGAGCTGCAGATTTTTTCAAATCCCCATGGTCTAGCAAACTCTCTGAAATTGTAAATCCCATTGGTTGTGCTAACTGCCACAATGCAGAAGATATGACACTTAAAGTAAAACAAATTCCCTTAATAGAAGCTTATCAAAGACAAGATAAGGATATCTCTAAAGCTAGTCTTAATGAAAGACGAAGTTTAGCCTGTGCTCAATGTCATGTGGAATACTATTTTAAAGGCAAAGACAAATATGTTACTTTTCCTTGGGACAAAGGGATGAGTGTGGAAGAAATGGAAGAGTATTACGATGAAATTGAATTTGTTGATTGGGTTCATCAATTAAGTAAAACGCCAATCATCAAAGCGCAACACCCAGATTATGAGATTTATACAACAGGAGTTCATCACGATAGAGGGGTTTCTTGTGCTGATTGCCACATGCCATATGTAAGAGAAGGAGCGCAAAAGATTTCAGATCACAAGGTGCAAAGTCCATTAAATAATATTGAAAATTCTTGTATGCTTTGTCATAGAGAATCCAAAGAAGAACTGATAAAAAATGTGTATGAAAGACAAGATAAAGTATATCAACAAAAGATTTTATTGGAAGATTTATTAGTAAAAGCTCATATTGAAACTGCTTACGCTATTAAGCTAGGTGCAACGGATGAACAACTAAAACCAATACACCAATATATTCGTGCTGCACAATGGAGATGGGATTACGTAGCCGCAAGTCATGGAGGTAGCTTTCACTCTCCATTAGAATGTTTGCGAATTATTTCTTCTGGAATCGAAAAAGCATCTCATGCAAGAATTGAAATAGCTCGTTTGTTAGCAGAACTGGACTATAATAAAGCTATTGAAATGCCAGATTTGAGCACTAAAGCAAAAGCACAAGAATATATAGGTTTGGATATGAGAAAATTAAACCAAGAAAAGAATCTTTGGCTCGAAAATACTTTGCCTATTTGGTTAGCAAAAGCAAAAGAACGCGAAAGTAAAATGCCGGAACCCAAAAGAATTAAATAATTCTTTTTATCTGCTTTGTTTTAAGATGCTCTTGAAAAAACCAAATGTTTAAGTCGAAAAAAAACTATAGCATTATTATTCCGCTTTTCCTTTTTTTACTAGGAATGGTTTTGCAATATTTCTTAGGGAATTTTCCTTTGCATGTATTTCGATTTCCAATAAATCTAATTACAATTATTGAGATATTTATACTGCTTATTCTTGTTTATCTCTTTCTTAAACGTAATGCTATTGTCCGTTTTTTATCATCCAGCTACGCCGCTCTTAGTTCTTTGTTCCTATTTACACTAATGGTAGTACTAATGGTTCTTCTACCGCAGACTACTCAGCATTCCAATGAATTGTCACGCTTTGGCTTCAATAATATTGTGTATTCTTGGTCTTATGCTCTGGCAGTTTTGTATCTTCTCATAACGCTAGGATTAACATGTATCAGACGACTTTTTCCAATTAGTATTCGTAATCTATTCTTTTTTCTAAATCATTTTGGATTATGGATGGTATTAGCTTTTGGTAATTTGGGACATGCCGATAAAATCTCAATGATGATTACTGTGCCAGAAGGAGAACTTGTTTGGTATGGATATGATAATGAGGATAATTATATTGAACCCGACTTTGCTATTGAACTTAATGCGTTTATTATTGATTATTATCCTCCCAAACTTGCATTAATAGACAATCAAGGAAATCTTGCCAGTCCTAAATTGTATCAAGCTACCGACTTAGTTGTTGATAAATCTTTTGATATTTTTGGTACAAATATACAAGTACTTGACATTGTTGAAGATGCTATCTTTACAGCAAACAAAATTGTTGGCTTTTCTGCCTTGCCAGAAAAAACAATTGTTGCAGTTTTAAAAATAAATGATGATACAGCAATTGTTCAAAATGGAACTAATTTTTATTCGCCTGTTGTTAAAAGTTTTAAAGAGGATTATAATTTGACCTTACTAAATCCAGAACCAAAATATTTTGCCTCAAATATTTCCTTGTTTTCTAAAACAGGAATTTCAAATCAAAAACATCTGATAGAAGTTAATAAACCTCTAAAAATTAATGCTTGGACAGTTTACCAAACATCCTATTTTAAGACTGCTGATTATCAATCTTATGTAACAGTCTTGACGGCTGTTTTTGATCCTTGGTTGAAAATTGTTTATTTTGGTTTTCTTTTAATGTTTATTGGTGCGATATATCTTATTTTTAGCAGGCGAATAATAAATAAGAAGATAGAATGATTTGGAAAATCTTACATATTGTTTTTATATTTTTTGTAGCTTTTTGGCTCTTAGGTTCTATCTTTTTATTGTTGAAAAAGGGAAATAAAATTTTTCAAAAAATCAGTTCTTTTTTACCTCTGCTTTCAACTATTGTATTGATGTCTTTTATTGCTTATTTATGGTGTGAAATTGAAAGACCACCGCTAAAAACGATGGCAGAAACAAGACTTTGGTACGCTCTTTTTGTTTCATTAATAACTTGGATTATATACCTAAAAACAAAATCCAAGATTTTATATTTTATGGGATTTATTATGTCAGCAGTTTTTCTGCTTGTTGATATTCTTAATCCTGAATATCAAAGCAAGAATCTTATGCCGGCGCTGCAAAGTCCATGGTTTATTCCACACGTTGTTGTGTATATGATTTCTTATGCTGTTCTTGCAGCTGCTTGTTTAACAATGTTAGCAGGATTATATCATTCTCGGAAATGCAAGCTTTTAGACAAAAAAAGTCTTGATATGTCAATGAATTTGGTTTATCCTGGATTTGCTTTGCTGACATTAGGAATGATAATGGGAGCTGTTTGGGCAAAAATAGCTTGGGGCGATTATTGGTCATGGGATCCTAAAGAAACTTGGGCTTTATTGACATGGTTGTTTTATCTTATTTGTATTCATTTACATAAAGGATTTCCCAAAAAACAAAAATTACTAATTTTCTTACTTGCTCTTTCCTTTATCGTTTTGATAATTACATGGCTCGGTATTCGTTATTTCCCTAATGCCATGGATAGTATTCACCTTTATGGATAAAATTCTATCATAATTGATAATATTCATTGATACTGTCGATAATATATTTTTTATTGATTATAACTATTTCAAATTTTCTATCTTCCAATTTCTATATGAAAATCATTAATAATTCCAAGATAAAACTTTTATAAGCATTTTTTTTTAAAAATTGCTTTACATAATGCTCACAGCTACAACACGATAAGCTTATGTTTTGAAATTTAAGTGAAATAAATTTGCAAAGTTAGTTAGTATTAACTATCTTTGCCAAAAATCATATAAAAAAATTATGATTAAAATATTAAACATTATTAAAATAGCTTCTTTTGTTGTACTTGTTGTGACATCAATTCCTATGATTGTATGTTATTTTCTTAATACAACACCACATATTATTTTTATTGTGGATATTCACGTAATATCAGGAGTATTATTTATAATAACTGCAATACCAAGTATGATTATTCGCAAAACACTTAAGAATATAAATTATGTTAACTGATAGACAAAGAGAAATAGTAGAAGTAGCTATTGAATTAATTGACTTAAAAGGAATTCAAGGCTTAACAATGAAAAATATTTCAAAAAAAATTAAGATTTCGGAACCAGCTATTTACAGACATTTCGAAAGCAAAATTCATATTATTTCAGCAATATTAAATATGTTGAAAGAAGGAAGTCAACGATTATACGAGGAGGAAATTACTAGCAAAGACAATGCAATAGATAAGATATCAGAACTTTTTAATAATTATTTTGGCATGTTTTCCAGCAAAAAAGTACTAGCTTCTGTATTATTCTCTGAAGAGCTTTTTCAAAACGAAAAGGAGCTGAAAAATAAGGTAAGAGAAATTATTGAACATAATCATCGTTTATTAGTTACTATAATAGTATCAGGACAGCAAAGACATGAAATAAGAGAAGATATACGTGCAGAAGACTTGGCTACTATGATTATGGGGACATTGCGTCTTTTTGTCAAACAATGGCAATTCTCAGGTTTCCAATTTGATCTGAAAGAAGAAGGAAATAAAATAATTCAAATGATAAAAAACTTAATTTTAATACAATGAAAATTATTGAAGTAGCAAAACAGCGTATCCATGATACAGTGCATAAAGTCGATGTACGAAAGTTGTATGATTACGATAATGCACAGCTAATGCATATTACATTGCAAGCTGGTGAGAGTTTAAAGCCGCATATTACACCCGTTGATGTGTGTTTTTATATTCTTGAGGGAACAGTTGATGTTCGTGTTGGAGATGAAACGATTGCCGTGCAAAAAGATCATTTGGTGGAAAGCCCCAAAGATATTCCTCATTGCTTGTCGAATAGCAGCAAAGAAATTGCCCGTATTTTAGTGGTGAAAGCGCCAAAACCAACGACACAAACAAAATTACTTTAAATTCTGTTTGGAATAATTTACAACTACAATAAAGGTGAATTTGCCAACGAATAATTGAAATAAGTCAAAATATCAACGAAACTACTATTTAGAAGCTAAAAACCACTATTAGAGTAATAATATAAACAAAAAATAATATGACTATGTTTTGTAATCAATGCCAAGAAACAGCTAAAAATACTGGCTGTACTATTAAAGGAGTTTGCGGAAAAACCGAAGAAACTTCTAATCTTCAGGATTTACTAATTTTTGCTTGTCAAGGTCTTTCTTATTGTACTGTTGAAGCAAGAAAACAAGGAATTGACACTAATAAGGAAAGCAAACACATTACAAATTCTTTGTTTATTACTATCACTAATGCAAACTTTGATGATAAATCAATAATTCAGGCAATTAAAGACAGTTTAAACTATCGTGAAAACTTAAAATCTAAACTCAATCTGAATGAAAAGCATTCAAGTATTAGTTGGTTTGCTGATTCTGATGCTGAATTTTATTCAAAAGCAAAAGAAATAGGGACACTAACTTATGATAGTAATGAAGATATTAGAGGATTAAAGCAATATGTTTTGTTTGGAATCAAAGGAATTTCGGCTTATGCCGAACATGCCTTTAACTTAGGTTTTGAAGAAGAAGAAATCTATAGCTTTATGGAAGAAAGTTTGGTAATGATAAGCAAACCAATAGAATTGGCAGATGCTTTTAATTGGGTTGTGAAAACTGGCGAATACGGAGTGAAGGTTATGGCTTTATTAGATAAAGCGAATACATCTACTTTCGGAAACCCCGAGATCACCAAAGTTAAGATAGGAGTTGGTAATAATCCAGGAATTTTAATCAGCGGACACGATTTAAAAGATTTAGAACAACTATTAATTCAAACAGAAGGGCAAGGAATTGATATTTATACTCATTCCGAGATGCTTCCCGCAAATGCATATCCTAATTTGAAAAAATATAAACATTTAGTTGGCAATTACGGAAATGCATGGCATCGTCAGTTAGAAGAATTTGAATCATTTAATGGACCAATTCTTTTTACAACAAATTGTTTAGTGCCTCCGAGAAAATCGACAACATACAATGATAGAGTTTTTACAACAGGGGCAACAGGAATGCCGGAGTGGAAGAGGATAGATAAAAAATTACCTAATGGACACAAAGATTTTAGCGAAATAATTGCATTAGCGAAGAAATGTCCTCCACCAACAGAAATTGAAAATGGAGATTTAACTATCGGATTTGCACATAATCAAGTCCTTGCATTGGCTGATAAAATTCTTGATGCCATTAATTCCGGAGCGATTAAAAAATTAGTCGTGATGTCAGGTTGTGATGCACGTCAAAAAACACGTGAGTATTACACCGAATTTGCAAAGCAACTGCCAAAGGATACCGTAATTCTTACTTCAGGCTGTGCCAAATATCGTTATAATAAATTAAACTTAGGCGATATTAACGGCATACCAAGAGTTTTGGACGCAGGACAGTGTAA
>CAZJZP010000059.1:0-3827 GCA_964550505.1 uncultured Prolixibacteraceae bacterium
ACTTCGTTAATACCAAAAGTAAAAGAAATAGCACTATAATTACCAACAGGCAAATCATCGAATACTTGCCATCTTAAAGTAGAAGGAATATCTATATCAACATAGTAAATATCATCCCACTCATCAATCAAAATAACACTTCCATCTTCGTGATACAGCTTAACGTCAGAAATAAAATACTGTATTTCGTTAATCATATATTCATTTCCAGCTTCATTAACATACATTAAGGTATCATACTTCACCGGATTTCCATCTACATAATGGTGAAAAACAAAACTGATATTTGCTTTGTCTTCTTCGGGATCTATTGTTTGAGGTTTACATCCCGCATATAAAAGCGCAAACAGCATTACTATCATGGAAATACTAAAAAATGTATTTTTTCTTATCTTCATTTTTGTTGTATTTTATTAATAAGGGACAGTACCTGAAACCGTTACTGGTTTTGTAGTGATATCATCCCTTGATTTTTCTTTATAAAATTTACCGTCAATCATTATTCTGACATTAACAAAGGAATTTGGCATGGTATCTATAACAGAGATATAAACTATATCGCCCGGGTTTGCATAATGGTCAATTTTCCAAACCTCCTCTTGACTATTAACGACAACATTTTCGTTGATAAAGTTGTCTTGTCCCAATAAATAAGTTGCTTCAAAACCATCTGTTGATCTTGTTACAAAATAGGTAATTTTCTTTTCATATCTGTCTCTCTCGCAAGAAGAGAAAAAGATAAGTGCAAAAAAGCTTATAAGACTTAATATATATATTGATTTTTTCATTTTTATATCCTCCAAAATTAAATAGTGAAAATTACATTAACATAAAACACTCTTCCGGGTTCGTAGAGTTTTTGACTTGTTCCTATTATTCGTCGGTTTAAGTGTTCATAATACAATGTATTAAAAATATTCTGCACTCCTGTATTAAAACGTAAATTCTCATTATGTTTGTATGATAAGGAAGCATTTAATAATAAAAATCCCGGGGTAGCTTCCTCAGAAAAAGCTTCGGAAATACGATTTTGATCAGCAACATAGCGGAAAGAAACACGAGGAACCAATTTTGACTTCATAAATTTATAATGTAATGAAGCATTAAATTCCATTGGTGGAATTTCAGAAATAGGGTCATCTGTTACAATTTCATCATCAATAATAGCTCCTGTTGAATCTGTTATATGTTTAGTTGCTTCGTCAATGGTTCCCATGGTGTAGGAAGCGGATAAATCTACACCCCAATTCAATTCTTTGGGAGTAGAATATGCGATTTCAAAGCCCATAAAATTAGCTTGTTCTGCATTATAGAACTGTTTCACTCCTAAAACAGAATTTGTTAGTGGTTTAACTTCCGAAGGTGGAAGTCGTTTTGCAGAAATAAAATCTTGTACTAAAGAATAAAAGACATTGATTTCCGCTTGACCAATTTTCTCTTCTTTATAAGTAAATGTCAAGTCAACTTCATTATTGATTTCTGGTTTTAATTTTGGATTTCCGAGGTAATCAAATTGATCAAAACCAACGGGAAGCAGAATAATAAAGCGTTCAGTCATATCAGGGCTTCTAACACCACGACCCAATGCAAGAGAGAGTGAAAACTTCTCTGATAAGTGTCGGGTTACAGCTGCACTAGCACTAAAATTAGTGTATTTGGTTTCAGCAGTATCTGCTCCATATTCATATAAAACGCCCATCATTGGATGTTTTACCAAAATGGAATCTGAGGAAGCCTGATTGAAATCTATTCTGGCAGCAGCCATAAATTCCCAATCATTCAGTTTATGATTATATTCACTAAAAAATCCTAAATTACTTAAGGCTGCATTATTCCAGATTGCGTCAACTGGGACGGGAAATCCACCTGCCGGAGTTGGAGGTTGTGCAATCATATTTTTTGTTCTTTCTCCTGATTTTGTGGTAGTATGAAAATCCTGACCTACATATAGTTTGGAATTCTCAGAAAACTGAAAAATTGCTTCTATTCTATCTCCAATTACTAAAGGATCTATAAAAGAAACAGCAGCAACTGTATCAGAAAATGAACGGTTTTTATTATCCATGGTATGGGAAACCTTGGAACTATATATTTTGGCTTCTAAAGAAGTAAATATTGGTGTAAGATTTCTTGCTTTATAATCAAAAGAATATAAATGCGTGTCATCCACCCTTTCATCCATTGGGAGAGCTGCAAACATTACATCACGTCCTTGTGAACTCATATAAGAGAAAAGCATCTGATGATTTTTCATTGGTTGAAAACCTAATTGACCGTGGAAGTAATATTTGTTAAAAGAAGAATTGATTTTTTGTGAATTAGCAGCAAAATAATTGCCATAATCTTTGTTCCCGCCAGCCAATCGGAAGAAAACGTATTGATTTCCACCGTTAACAGCTATATTTTGTGTATATCCGTTCCAATTACTTTCCCAACCCATAATGGCTTTTGTATGGATTTCAAAGTTTTCGTAAGGTTTTGCCTGATGTGTAACAAGATTAATAACTCCACCCATACTCACTCCGTAACGCAAGGCATAAGGTCCTTTGAAAACCTCAATCCGCTGAATTTCTTCGGTTTCAATATGTGCCATCGTTGGATCCATTCTATTGGGACATCCTCCCTCAATATAATGACCGTTATTCAGTTGTACATTTAACTGACTAAATTTAAAACCTCTGATAACAGGATCAAGTTGTGTTCCGCCTTTTCTTACTGCAGAAACATTGGGCATAGAACGCAAATAATCTCCTAAATCTCTTGCTCCATCTCGTTCCATCATTTCTGCACTAACAATACTACGAACATAAGGCAAAGGCTCATCTCTTTCAGCAACTACTTCAAAGGGATTTAACCATTTCGACTCATTTTGCATGAAAATTTCCAATTCCATATGGGATGATGCCGTCAATTTGAATGTTTTTTCCTCTGTTTTGTATCCCATTAAAGAAAAACGAAGAGTATAAACACCTGCCGATAATTCCGTAAAGGCAAATAAACCATCTTCAGCAGTAACAGATCCCTTCCCTCCGCTGTTTAGCGTTATTTGAACACCGCTTAAGGGATTATTCTGAATATCTTTTACAATCCCACTAATAACTGCATCTTGAGCAAATAGAGCTGTGCTCATTAGCATAAAAAGAAAAACTAAGATTTTTGTTTTTTTCATTTTGGTGTACTATTAATTAATATTTTATGCAAATATAACAAAAAAATAGCAATTATAGTTGTATCAAATAATTTAAATTGATTTAGTTTAAATAAGAATAAGACATCGGAAAAAAAATACATGTTTTTTTTTCTACTTAAATTATTTTAATCTATTTTTGTACTTTTAAAACTTTTCGGTCGATTAATGAAAATAAAAGGAATAATAACACAAGGAGCAAAAGATGTCTTTATCAAAAAAGGCTTTGAAAACACCAAAATATTGGATATTTCACGTCATATAAAAAAAGGGAAAAGCAGTATTTATTACCATTTTCAAAACAAAGAAGAAATTCTTGCTGCTATTATCTTGCGTGAAGCAAAAAAAATCGAACAAAGTATTCAAAAAAGTCTAAAAAGAACTAACGATCCCATGCAGAAAATCAGGGAATATTTTAGTATTAGAATGCAGATGACACAAAATATTGCTGATATTTACACCGTATTTATTAAAGTATATTTTGAGCACCGACCAAATATTAAGGATTTAAGACAACAAATTGAGCAAAAAGAAGCAGTTATCCTTTCTGGCATATTAGATGAAGCCAAGAATCGAAATATCTTCTTTATTGACGATACTAAAAAAACAACCACTGCTCAATTAAGTAACATACAAAGAA
>CAZJZP010000059.1:3837-10903 GCA_964550505.1 uncultured Prolixibacteraceae bacterium
AGCTGCGCCGGGTCTTCGATTACCCACACTTCCATGGGGCCAGCGAAATATCTTCTTTATTGACGATACTAAAAAAACTACGGCTGCTTTGTTAAGTATCATACAAAGCATGGAAACGAGCATTCTTTTAAGCAAAACTTTAAAAATTCAGGAAATAAGTGATGAACTATTAAATATCTTTTTTTATGGAATTCGCAAACGATAATTGTACCAAAACAAGACCATGGTCGAAATTTACAACTACTGTTTTGATTGTCATTTTTAGTATTGTAATTTCAAATATGGTCTCTGCACAACAAATCTACGATTTGCATCAGTGCAAACAACTGCTTGTATCACAAAACTATGATATTCAAATTGCTAAAGAGGAAAGCGGTTCTGCTACGGAAATTAAAAAATCCGTTTATACCCAATTCTTACCACAATTTTCTTTTACTGGAAGTTATATGCGTACAGACAAAAAATTCAATCTCTTAAGCGATGATATGTTTGCTCCTGTTGTCCCATACCTTGCTGTCGATTATGAAAACTGGGAGTTGAAATTGGAGGAACTGAAAAACGACCCTGGTCTTGCTGCGGTTACCTTTGCTATCGACCCATCCACAAACGAGCCCTATTATGATGCTGATGGAAATCCGGTATTTCGTTACTATACTTATCTTCCAAAAGATGAGTTTGAAATGGGTTCTAAAAACATTTATTTATTGAATCTCGGCATGATGCAGCCGATATATACCGGTGGGAAAATCAAACAAACTTATCTTATTTCAAAAGAAACAGAGAAAATAAGCTACGCCCAATACGATTTATCAATTCAAGAAGCAATATATAAGATGGAAAAGGATTTTTGGACGCATATTGCCATTCAACAAAAACTGCTTTTAGCTCAGCAATATCAAAGAATGATAGAACAAATCCTGAGCGATTTAGAAAATATACGGGACGAGGGTTTTATCTTGGACAACAAAGTCATGCAAGCCAAAGTGAAGCTTAATGAAGCGAAATTAATGCTTATGAAAGCTGAAAATGGATTAACATTATCGAAAATGAATCTATGCCAGCAACTTGGAATTAACTATAGCGAAGAAATTATCTTTTCTGAAAAAATTAGGTTAGAAAACACAGAAGTCGAAGTTTTAAAATCAGCTAAGGACAGTGCTCTAAACAACAGGAAAGAGTTGGAAATGCTGGAATCTGCAGTTAATATTGCCGAAGCATCAAAAAAACTTGCTGCTTCTAGATTCTTTCCAAACATTGGACTAACAGCAAACTATTTTTGGTCCAATCCAAATCCATACAATGGCTTTACTGAAGAATTTGGTGGAAACTGGAATGTCGGTATCGGCTGTAATATTCCCTTATGGCATTGGGGCGACAGAATGCATACACATAAATCTGCACAGCATAAACTTCGTGTTGCTGAATTGCAAAAAGAACAAACTACATCCTTAATTCAACTGCAAACAAATCAAGCAGTTTTCCAAATGCAGGAAGCTATCAGCAAACTGCGTTTTTGCGAAATGGCAGTAGAAGAAGCTGAAAAGAATCTGGAATTGGCAGAAAACACTTATGCCGAAGGCATCCTCAGTTTAAGTGATTTACTGCAAGCACAAACTTCATGGATGAGTGCTCGAACAGAATTAGTTGAAGCCCAAACACAATATAAAATCCAAGAAGCATATTTGGAAATGGTTAAAGGAACAATTCACTAAGCAAGAAAATATCAATAATAAAAAATAGTATCAGATGAAAATATTATCAGACTTACGTAAAACTGCTCTTATTCGAAAATCGAAAACAGTATTTACTATTTTTATTGCTCTACTCCTATTCTCTTGTAATAGAGAAGCTGCAAAAGAAGAAAATAGCGAAGATGAAATTATTGCTGTCAAAACAACAATTGCAAAAAAACAGGAATTTCAGCAAGAATTATCTTATGCCGGAACTATAAAACCTTTTAAGGAAGCCAATTTAGGCACTTCCTTGCCTGGAAGAGTGGAAAAAATCTACTACCCAAAAGGAAGCTATGTGCAGAAAGGAAATCTCTTGGTTAAACTTTCCGGAGAACTTGCTACTCAAGCTATGATAGAATTCGAAACCATCAAAAAGGATTTTGAACGTGTTTCTCGCTTGCATGAAAAAGGAAGTGTTACGCAACAAGATTATGATCATACCAAAGCAAAACTAGAAGCTTCGGAAGCAAAATACCAGTTAATGCTTAAAAATTCCGAAATACGTGCTCCTTTTCCTGGTGTGATTGTAGAATATTTGGTACAAGAAGGCGAGAATTTCTTGTTTTCTCCCTCTCTGGAAGCTGGTTATTCGCATACATCTGGGATTGTGAAATTGGCTCAACTACATCCTTTAATCGTAGAGGTTGATGGGAATGAAAAGTATATCCTTAAAACTACAGAAGTAATGTCTTGTACTGTTACTCCCAATGCAGCTCCCAGCCATATTTCAGAAGGAAAAATCAGTTTTATCAATCCATTGCTATCCATCAGAAGTCGCACAGCTAGCGTAGAAATTCAAATAGACAATAAGGCAATGCTCTTAAAACCAGGAATGTTTGCTCAAGTAAAAATTCCATTGGCTGCGGATACAGCCGTTGCCATACCGTTAACAGCACTTTACAAAGATGCTGGTAGTGGTGGAGAATATGTTTTTAGTGTGGTAAATAATATTGCCTATAAAAAACAAGTGGAAAGAATCAGTATCCAAGAAGATATGGTTTTTGTCAGAGGAATAGAAGAAGGAGAAGTGATAGTAACCCACGGTAAAAACAAATTATTCAACGAAAGCAAAGTCAAAATAATAGATTAAGCGAATGAAATTAGCAGAAATATCCGTAAAACGACCCATAACTACCATGATGGTTTTTGTTGCAATAGTTCTTTTTGGAATTATTGCCATTTTTTCTTTACCAAAGGATTTATTTCCTGAGATTGAGATTCCAACGCTGACCATTATTACGGTTTATCCAGGTGCTTCAGCCGACGAAGTAGAGCAACAAATTACCAATCCTTTGGAAACTGTTCTTTCCGGAGCGATGGATGTGAAAAAAATCACCTCCAAATCCAAAGAAAATGTGTCTTTTATTTCTTTGCAATACAATTGGGGTGCTGATATCTCAGAAGCTGCCAATAATGCTAGAGATTTAATGGAATTGGCAAAAGGGGATTTACCTGCGGAAGCGGAATCTCCTTTTATTATGAAAATCAATAGTTCCATGTATCCTGTAGTAATTTACAGTGTAAATGCCAATGAATCATACAATGCACTGAATAAAATCATTGATAATAAAATTATTACGCCTTTAAAGAAAATACCCGGACTTGGTTCCATTATGCAAATCGGTACGCAGGAAAGGGAAATAAAAATCCTTGTCAAAGCTGAAAAACTCCAAGCTTATCATCTTAGCATTCAGCAATTAAGCACTGTATTGCAAATGGAGAATATTGATATTCCCGCTGGTAATATTGATGTAGGAACAAATGATTTTTCAGTTAAAATACCAGGGAAAATTCAAAATATGGATGAATTAGCCGCCATTCCAATAAGCTATTGGGACGGAAAACTTATAAAATTAGGCGATATTGCTGAAATTGAAGACGGCTTTAAAGAAAAATCAGAGCTTACCATTTCCAATAAACAAAAAGGGGTTGCCTTATTTGTACAAAAACAAAGTGGTACAAATTCGCTGGAAATGTATGAAATTATCAGCAAAGAAGTTCAAAAGATACAAAAAACATTGCCTCCGGATGTGCGTATCAATGAGATTATTAACACTTCCGAAATCATCTCTGAAGTAACGAATGAACTAAGCAGAACCATTTGGTGGGCAATACTTTTTGTTATTATTGTTGTATTTGCCTTTTTGCGCTCATGGAGAAACAGCCTTATTATTATCAGCAGTATTCCTGTTGCTTTGATTGTTGGCTTTATCAGTATGTATCTATTAGACTACACCATAAATATCTTCTCCTTAATTGCATTAGTAGTTGCTTCCGGAATGGTGGTTGACAATGCTACTGTTGTTTTGGAAAATATTAATCGGCATATTGAAGAGGGTTCCCGACCAAAACAAGCGGCTGTTTTTGCCAGCGGTGAAATGGCTAAAGCGATCTCTGCTTCTACACTAACAACTATTTGTGTCTTCTTGCCTTTGTTGTTTATGGGCGGCATTGTGGGCATTGTCTTTTCACAATTAGCCATTATCACTTCCATCACTTTGCTTGCATCACTGCTTGTTTCTACATCCTTAACTCCCTTAATGTCATCTCAACTACTTTCTGCTGCAAAAGACAAGAAAAAGAGTCGTTTCTACCAAAGTTCAGAGAAAATTTTCAACAAAGTAGAAGAAAGCTACAAAAAGGCTCTAGTATTTGTTTTGAAAAAAATATGGTATGTCTTTGCTTTTGGAATACTTCTCTTCCTTTTTAGCCTTTGGACAGCGAAAAATATCGGAAGTGATTATATTCCAGATATTGATGCAGGAGATATTACCATTACTGTTGAAACACAAACTGGCAGCAGTGTTTCAGAAACAGAAAAACTGGCAAGAGAAATTGAAGAACACATTTTGGAAAACATCCCTGAATTGCGCTCAGAATATATTCTAGCCGGGCAAACAGATAAGGGCTTAATGGCATCAATTGGTTTTCCAGAAGGGAAAAATATTGCAACTATCGGAATCCGCTTAGTTTTACCGCAATACAGAGACCGTTCTGCCAAAGAAATTGCTGCGGAATTACAAGATTATCTTGATGAAATTCCACAAATTGAAAAATACCAAATAGCAGCAGGAAGTATAGTACAATCCAGTTTGTTGGGTAATGTCAAACCAATTGAGATAAGCATTAGAGGCAATAATTTAGAGAAATTAAATAATACCGCTACCGAAATTGCAGCAGCTTTGAAGCAAAGCACAAAACTACAGAATATTGAAACAACTGTTGATAAAGGGAAAATTGATATAATGGTAGATATCAATAAAGAAAAAGCTGCCAAATTGGGATTGAATACTGCAATCATTGCCATGCAATGCCGACAAAGTATTTATGGATTAGAAAGTGGATATTTTACGGAAGACGGTGAAAAATACAGCATCAGCATTCGTTATGATAAATCGGCAAGAGATGAAATTGAAGATTTACGCAATATTAGTATCACTACGCTTAGCGGAGAAATAATACAATTGGGTGCTGTAGCTGAATTCCGACAAGCGTATAATCCTATTGAAATTATGCACGAATCACAAATCCGAACGGTAAAAGTACTGATGGAAAACAAAGATGTTTCTTTGGGAGAAGCCGCCACAGAAGTGAAAGATATTCTAAAAACCATAGCGATTGATCCGGAAATTGATGTGGAAGTAGGTGGAATGTTAAGAGAACAGGACGAATCTTTCGGCAGCTTACGTATTATTTTCCTTATTGGATTATTATTGGTTTATATGGTTATGGCTTCCCTTTTTGAGTCGTTTAAAGAGCCTTTTATTATTCTCTTTTCCATTCCTTTTGCAATTATCGGTGTAATTTGGGCTTTTCAAATTACAGGCGTTACTTTGAGTATTATTTCTTTTGTTGGTGTAATAATGTTGCTTGGAATTGTAGTAAATAACGGTATTGTATTGGTTGATTACACGAAACTACTACGAGCAAGAGGTTTAGCTTTTTACGATGCTATTACAGAAGCCGGAAAATCCAGATTACGACCTGTTATGATGACTTCTTTCACAACTATGCTCGCAATGTTACCCATGTCATTAAGTCAAGGAACAGGACACGAATTGTGGTCGCCTTTCGGAATTACGATTATCGGTGGCTTACTAATTTCTATGTTTGTCAGCTTGTTTTTTGTACCTGTGATGTACGTTATTATTAATTATAAAGAATCCAAAAAAATAGTACAATGAAAATAGTGTATTGTAGCTTAAATATCAGCAGTTTAGATCCACTAATCCAAGTTCTGGAAAAGGAAAAAATAAAGGATTATCAGATTATTGAACCTGTAAAAGCCAAGAATATCATTGGTTTTCCACGACTTAATTCGGATGTTTGGCCAGGTTATAATGCTATTCTTATCATGCAATTTTCTGATGATAAACGAGCTGCGCATATTATTAACTGCATCAAGGAATATAACAAAAATGCCTTTAATGAAAATGAATTAGTTTGTCTTTGCTCCTGGACACTAGATGAATATTTTTACGACTAAATTTTGAATTAAATGAAGCAAGATGAAATAAAAAACAGAATATTAGTAGAGGCCCGCAAGAGTTTTCTGCATTATGGATATGCTAAAAGCAGCATGAATGATATTGCAGCTGCATCCGGGAAAAAGAAAAGTACCTTATACTATTATTTTCCGGGAAAAGAAGAACTTTTTGAAGCTGTTATCGCAGAAGAATATGCAAAATTATTCGAGAAAATACAGCAAAAACTAGAAACAGAAGAAGATGCTGAAAAAAACCTCAAGGATTATATTCACATACGCCTAGAAATGTTGGGAGAAATTGTTCAACTTATTCGTTTTGAATCAGGAATATTAATTGAAGAGCACCCTATACTAGAAAAATACAGAAAAAAATCAGATAAAGCCGAATTAGTATTAATTCAAAAAATACTCTTAAAAGGCAAAGAAAAAGGGATTTTTGATATCGGAAACATTGAAAAAAACAGTAAAGCCATCCACGAAATTATCAAAGCCATTGAAATTCCGTATTTCTTACAAGCTTTCAACGAAAATATGGACGAAAAACTGGAGGTTTTGCTAAATATCCTTTTCCATGGAGTTGTTAAAAGATAGGAAATGCTTTTTTCAAACATCTAGTTTTTCTCAAGATTATTTGTAAATAGTGTTTTAATTAGAAAAATCAGTCTATTTTTACGTTTTCACTTAATAGTTTATCAATATTGTGAATAAACTTCGCTCAACTGGGGTATTTGCCATTTTTTTTATATTTCGGTGCTACGCACCTTTTATTTTAATTTGTGTATTCTGTCTATAAATATTATCGGTGCTCTGCACCTCTTATTTCTAGACCGGTTCTGATATATTCCAT
>CAZJZP010000060.1:0-2987 GCA_964550505.1 uncultured Prolixibacteraceae bacterium
TTTGCCATCACATCAATTTCAACTGCTGAAAAAGCTTTTATAAACAAATTCGGGAAAGCTTCACGAATGGAAGCAATCATTTTTCTGTAATATACAAAATCCCAATCAGGATGTACGCCTCCTGTGATATGTACTTCCGTAATATCTTGGATTTTAGCTGCTATTTGCTCCCGTATTTCTGCCAAGCTAATTTCCCATGCATCTTCCTT
This sequence comes from uncultured Prolixibacteraceae bacterium, assembly GCA_964550505.1. GTDB lineage: Bacteria > Bacteroidota > Bacteroidia > Bacteroidales > CAZJZP01 > CAZJZP01. Next base: position 210 of record CAZJZP010000060.1, read on the forward strand.
GTTATTAGCACGATACGAACAAAAGCGACAAGAAAAAACACAGTGGTTTGTTGGTTCAATATGTATGTTTTTGTTATAAAAGACAATATCATTATTTTTTCTACGATTAATTCTGTTTGCCCACTTTCCAAGCAAAGCCAAGGAAGCATTGGTATATAAAAACAAGGCTTCCTTGCAATCTATACGAATGGATTTTGCTAATTTTTCTTCTATTTGAGCTATGCTACACATAAAAAAAGCACCTTATCATTAAGGTGCTTCAAAAATACAATATTCTTTTCTATTATTTTACAATAGTAATTTTCTTTGTAGCAACTTTATCTCCAATAGCCACATTCACATAATAAACACCCGCATCTTGAGCAGAAAGATCAATTTGATAAGTGCTATTACTAGCGTTGTCAAAACTGCTAGTCCAAATCTCTTGTCCGATTAGATTATACACGGCAATCTCCACTTTTTGATTAGCATCATAGATTTTTGGAATCTCTAAAGTAAATAATCCATTAGAAGGATTAGGATAGACAAAAAGATTAATATCCGGTATATTTGTCGTATTTATTCCAGAATTACAATAGGTTCCGGGCAAAGATGTAGCATAGGTATTACCTGGATCTAAGTGGGGTTTTAACTGTGCCTGTCCGACAGTGCTACACTTATCCCAATGGTAATAGAACTTTCCGTATGCGTCTGGCTTATCCGGTCCAGTTCCTGTTCCTGCGCCACCTGGATCACAAGCAGACATTCCACCAGTAAGGGTGCCTATAAGAAGACCGCTATTATTAAATAAAGGAGAACCAGATGAACCTTGTTCCGTAACTCCATAACCATTGCTTGTGTTTGCCCATAAAACAGCCCAATGCGTACTAGAATAGGTCCAGCCAGTTGTAGTTAAAGTGGTAGTATAGGTAGATATTTTCTTAATATCTCCTGCAGGATGATGAATTCCAACGCCACTAGGAGAAGCAGTATTTGTTCTTATCCAACCATTATAATATGGAACATAGCCTCCGGAAATGGTACCACTGTATTCAACCAAATAAAAATCACTTTTGCTATGGTGAGATATCAAAGTACAACCTTGAACACTTTTGCTTGCTGCCGGAGCAGAACCATTACATGAAGCGGCTTGATAATCAAAATAGAATCTCCAATAAGTCAAATCAGAAGCAGAAGCATATCCACCATAATCTGCACAATGATCTGCTAATAAGACATAATTTTTACAATCCCAGGCTGTATTATTAACTAAAGAACCTGTACACCAGAAGTAATTTCCACCATTTTTTATAGAAATTCTAGTTACTCCTTTTTCTTCATCTCTCCAATTGTTGCCTTCACTACAAGCTATATCCACTTCACAATACTCAGAAGCCCGAGTATTTTTTTCTTGTAATTCAAAAGATTCAACCGAGCGATAAGCATAGACGAAATTACTGATATTGATTATTGCTGTTTCTTCCACATCAACAGGCTGATAATATTCTAAAACCAAGTAATCCGACCCTATCAATGGAAGCGAGAATGTTCCTTCTCTTCTGTTGAAATCGTTGGTATAAGCTCCTAAAAGCTGACGCTGTTTTTTATCGTAAACAAATAAACGACTATTTTTGGGAAGCCAAAATTGATCAAATTCAAAATTTGTTGCTTTTGCTCCTTCAGCTCTTACTTCTAAACGCCAGATTTTGCTACCGTCAGGTAAATAAGACCAAGTTCCAGCATTATCCATTCCCATATCAACTGGAATTGCAAATCCATAACGATAAGCCAAGCCTAATTTTTCTGCTTCGTTATCTTCCTTTTCTATTGTTGCCATGTCAGGAACAGTAAGATCAATCATATCTACATATTCAGCTGCAACATCTTCATTAGTAAAGCTTGGAGGAGTTCCTCCGATAGTGTTTTGTGCATGTGACTTAAAGCAAAAAAGAAGTAAAGAAAGCAGGATTATACTAAAATAAGTTTTCATAAAAAAATAGATTTTTGGGTTTTTATTACAAACAAAACTAGCTTTTTTTTCTAAATAAAAAAAAACAAAACGCAATTTTTACTCTAATAGACAAGTAAAAAGCTGAAACGTTGCTCTTTAGCCTATGAAAAAAATACTAAGTATTTGTGTAATTCATTTTCAATTATTGCTATTTCCATAAAAAAATAGCATATTTGCAATAGAAAGAAAAACTGTTGTTTTCAATGATATTATAATAATGAAAATATTACTTACAGCCGCTACATCAAAAGAGCTTGAACCAATTTTATCTTCATTGGAAAAAAAAACCGAGACAACTTATGCTTTCCAACAGCTTGAAATCACAAAACATATCAGTGGTGTTGGAATTGCTTCAACAGCATATTCTTTGGGAAAAATCTTTGCTATAGAAAAATTTGATATCGCCATACAAATTGGTATTGCCGGAGCATATCAGAAAAACTGCAAGCTGGGAGAAGTCTATCAAGTTTTAAGTGAACGTTTTTTGTTTTTTGGAGCAGAAGAAGAGATTTTTATTCCTATTTCTAAACTTAATCTTGGCGTTAAAGAAGATATTTATTTTCAAAAATTTAACATCAATCTGCCTCTCCTATCATCGCTAAAAAAAGCCCAAGCAATTACTTCCTCAACTATTCACACAAAAGAAAGCAGCATTGAAAAAATCAAAGAAATCTATGATAATCCGCAGCTGGAAAGCATGGAAGGTGCAGCTTTTTTCTATGCTTGCAAACAAAGCAATACTCCTTGTTTGCAAATTCGTTCTGTCTCTAATTATGTTGGAAAAAGAA
>CAZJZP010000060.1:3087-10663 GCA_964550505.1 uncultured Prolixibacteraceae bacterium
GCATTAAAGAAATGCTGTTTTCTGATATTGAAAATGCATTGGAAAAAGATGAAATAGATTGGGGTTTAATTATTCATGAAAACCGTTTTACATTCCAAGAAAAAGGCTTTGTTGCTGTTGATGATTTAGGGGAAAAATGGCATGATGAATACGCTCTTCCCGTTCCTTTGGGTGGGATTATTGCACACAAAAGATTGGGGAAAGACAAGATAACGCAATTAGACAATATCATTAAGAAAAGTCTGCTGTTTGCCATGGAAAACCCAGAATCTTCCATGGGTTTTATCAAAAAACATGCACAAAATCTCAAGGATGATATTATTGCACAACATATTGAACTCTATGTTAACCATTATAGTGTTGATATGAAAGCTAAAGGGGAAAAAGCAGTACTGAAGTTTTTTGAAAAAGCCAAAGAATTAAACTATATTAGCGATTTTAACAGTAATTTTATTCTTTAAAAAAGAAATATTATGATAATAATCACAGGAGCAGCAGGTTTTATTGGAAGTTCTTTAATCAGCAAACTAAATAACAAAGGTTTTAAAGATCTTATTTTGGTTGATGATTTTTCTTCTGCCGAGAAAAACAAAAATCTGGAAAACAAAGCCTTTACAGAGAAAATCGATCGCAGTCTTTTTCTAGAAAAATTTAAAAAAGGCATGGATAATATTGATTTTATCTTTCATATTGGAGCGCGCACCGACACAGCAGAGTTTGATACATCCGTTTTTGACAAGCTTAATCTAAATTACAGTAAAGCGATCTGGAAAAGCTGTAGTGAGTTCAAAATTCCACTAATATATGCTTCTTCTGCTGCTACTTATGGAATGGGAGAGCTGGGATTTGATGACGATGAAGAAATCATTCCGCAACTAAAGCCACTAAACCCTTATGGCGAATCCAAAAACGAATTTGACAAATGGGTTTTACAACAAAACAATTGTCCACCTTATTGGGCAGGCTTTAAGTTTTTTAATGTTTACGGTCCCAACGAATACCACAAAAACCGTATGGCTTCTGTAGTTTATCATTGTTTTAAGCAAATACAAGAAAGTGGAGAAATGAAATTATTCCGCTCCCACCACAAAGATTTCAAGGATGGAGAACAACTTCGGGATTTTATCTATGTTAAGGATTTAGTATCTGTTTTGTTCCACTTTATGCTGCATGGCAGTAAAAACGGGATTTATAATTTGGGGACAGGAAAAGCCCGAAGTTTCAAAGATTTGGCTGAAAATTGCTTTAAGGTGATGGGGAAAGAAGAAAAAATCCATTTTATTGATACTCCTATCGATATCAGAGATAAATACCAGTATTTTACGGAAGCAAAAATGGACAAACTACGTAAAGCAGGTTACACTAAGGATTTTTATAGCCTTGAGGCTGGAATTAAAGATTATGTCGGCGAGTATTTAATGTATCAAAAATACTACTAAAAAAAAAGGCTGCCTTTTCAGACAGCCTATGCATTTAAAAATCCTTTTTTTAATTGGCAGCAGCTTCTTCTACAGAAACATAGGATTTGTTATCGCGTTTCTTTTGGAAAGTAACCACTCCATTTTTTAGAGCATATAACGTATGGTCTTTGCCCATTCCAACATTAAGTCCGGGATAATGTTTTGTTCCACGTTGACGAACAATAATGTTTCCTGCTATACATTCCTGACCACCATAAATTTTAACGCCTAAACGTTTACTGTGTGATTCGCGACCGTTATCTGAACTACCGGCACCTTTTTTATGAGCCATATCTTATCTTTTTTATTGTTTACTAAATTATTCTTTATCTTCTTTTTTTGTTGTTGCTTTCTTAGCAGCTGGTTTTTTAGGAGCAGCTTTCTTTGCAGTTGTTTCCTTTTTGGGGGCTGCTTTCTTTGTTGTTTCGGTTTTCTTTGTAGTTGTTTTTGCAGCTGGCTTTTTAGCTGTAGTGGTTTTTTTAGCTGGAGCTTTTTCTGCAGCAGTAGTTTTTTCAGCGGCTTTTTTAGGAGCTGCTTTTGTTGCAGTTGTTTTAGCTTCTACTTTCTTCTCTTTTGCTTCTTCTGCCTTTGGCTCAGCTACTTTAGCTTTAGCTTGAACACTTCCGCCTTTTTCAGCGATAGCATCAATGCTTATTTGAGTTAAATACTGGCGATGTCCGTTTAATTTACGGTAGCCTTTTCTTCTTTTCTTCTTAAAAACTAATACTTTATCGCCTTTAAGATGAGAAATAATTGTAGCATTAACGACAGCATCCTTAAGATAAGGTTCTCCTATTAAAACTTTCTTCTCATTATCAATTAAAAGGACTTTATCAAAAGATACATTTTCACCTTCTTTGTTTTCAAGACGATTCACGTAGAACTTTTCGCCTTGCTTAACTTTTACTTGTTGTCCTGCTATATCAACTATTGCGTACATCTTTTTCTTATTATATTTATTAATTCGTGATTAAGGAGTGCAAAATTAGAAAAAAAAACGTATCAACCAAAAGTTTTTCTAAATTATTAAAGCCTAAAAGACAAAAAATCCAGCTTTTACCCTCTTTTTTAAAAAATGAATACTACAAAGAAAATGAAATTCTTTGTAATTTTGCGATATTATGCAGAAAAAAAGCAAAACACAGTATTTGGAAGAAGGGAAAAACTATCCCTTTATTATTCTGAAAAAGATTGATTTTTCTGGGAAATCTCATTTTGTGCTTTCGGATATTAATAACAGGAAATTGCTTTTAGACGCAGAACATTACACAAAATACAATCTTCAAATAGGACAACGCATCGAATGTAAGATAGATAAAATCAATTGTAGCGGTCAAATTTTTCTGGAACCCGCCCACCCTCTTTATGAAATTAATAAAACTTACGCCTTTATTGTTGAAGAAATTACAAGCAGAAAAAACAAATTCGGAGAAATTGAAAATCGAATTTTGCTAAAAGGAGAAAGTGGGTTTTATGCTTATGCATCAATTAATCTCAATCATAAACTTAATATTGGACAAAAGCTTTTTGCCAAGATAATGCGCATTAAAAAATCCATTGTTTATGCTCAAATACAAGACAAAATCGAAGAGGAAAAAGAGCAATACAAAACAAATCATTTTTATCCCTTTTTTATTGAAGAACGAAAAACATTGGATGACGGAAAAGAATACTATATTTTACGAAACGAGAAAAAGCAAAAATTCCTTATTGATGCCGCTTTTTACAAAAATTACCATTTGAAAATCGGAAGCAAGATTAATTGTTTGCTAACAAAATACAGCTCCAAATTCTATTATTTTTTAGAACCCGAACATCCCTATTACAAAATTGGGGAATACTACGATTTTGAGATTCTAAGCCTTGAAGAAAACAGCCAAATACCAGAGATAAAAACGCTTAGCATTCAATTAAAAGATGTTTTCGGAGAAGAAGTTTGGCTAAAAACACAAGGAATTAATAAAGAAGAATTAAAAAACAGGCAGAAAATCCGATGTAAAATCATTGGTCTAAAAAAAGGAAAAGCAATCTTGGCAGTTGATGGTTTGCATTAGGGGTGATTTTTTATTATCTCCTCTCAAAATCCTCTTGTTCACCCCAACTTAATACGCTATCTTTCCAAAAAACACCAAAATTATCGTTAAGAAATATTTCAACTTGGTCAAATGTACCTGGAGATTCATTGTCAATATTACGATTATTTACAATGTTATGTATAATGCTTTTTAATTCTGTTGTATTTCCTGTTGATTGATAATAATACATCAAATCAATTTTTGCTTCTAAATATCCTTTTTCGGATGCTATTTTACAGTATTTGAGGGATTTTTCATTATCAATTGGAATAGCTTGACAACCAACTAATCTTATTCGAGGGATTCCTGCAGAAAAGCAAATAGACAATTCATGAAGTGCAAAATCACAGCCTAAAGAATCTGCTTTTAGTAAATATTTCTCTCCTAAAGAGGGCTTTCCTTTACAAAAAAAGTAAATTCCTAAATCAAAGCAAGCCATTTCAGAACCTTTAATAGCAGCTTGCTGTAACAAAGATAATGCAAATGCTGTGTCTTTAATTATTATATTTCGATTAAATAGAATATCATGTCCTTTGTATGCATAAGCATCAATATTTTCATTTGCAATAGCGAGATTAATATATTTGTCGATCGAATCTTGTAATCTAATAAACCCATATTCATAAGAAGAATCATTGTAATGCATAGCTTTCTCATAATATTGTCTTCCTAAAATGGAATCCTTTTTTTCATTGAAAGAAAAAACATCTAGCTGTTTACATATCGAATTAAATGACAGAAATAATAATGTTGCTAGTACTAGGGAAACTGTTGTTAGTAATCTTTTTGTTTTGTTCATTTTAGGTATTCTTTTAAATACTAAGGCATCTGTTTATAAATAATTTTATCCGCATGTTGTATATGGATTATAACATAAATATTTGCGTTCAACCCATCCGAAAAAACATTCATTCTCTGTAATAAGTTGTAAAAGAAAAAAATCGTCGGTATAATCATACAGTAAGCCAATACAACTATAATAAACATATTTACTCACTGCTGCATTTGTATTTGGTGCAGTATATATTGGCAAAGCAATAGAGTCATAATTTTGAATAACTACAGCAATATCTCCCATATGTATCCAAATGTTTTTTAGTTGTATGTCTTCGATATCAATTTGGAAATAATTCCCCTCTTTTTGATTTACTTTTACAATCCAACCTGCTTCAATATCGGCTGAAAGTTCTTTATAGTATTTATTTGGAGAATGGTATATTGAAACGCTTTGATCTATGTCAAAAGGATGCGTAAACGCTTTTATAGTTGCTTGGTTTTCTTGCCCTATTGTAGTTTTGAAAATTATTAATAGCGCAATTACTAATAATTTTTTTTTCATTTTTCTTCTTGCCATTTTTTAGGATTATTGATTATATAATTCCTGATATTTTGGTCCGATAGATTATTTCGTATGATATGGTCGTGAAAACGGCTTTGCCATGCAAAATCTGCATCTATTTCACGCGATTCTATGCACACAATCCGTTTATATTGGTTGATAATAACCCCCAGGGTTCCTGATTTCCATTTTTTTGTTGCTGCCGCCGTTCGGCAATTATTATCGGTATCGGTAGAGACGTCCAAATTGGGCGTCTCTACCGCCACCGATTGATTGCCATTATTGCCATCATTGGTTTTATTAATAACAACAATCCCATGCAAATGATTCGGCATAACCACAAATTCATCCAATATTACAAATGGAAAATGTTCAGGAATTTCACACCAATATTTTTGGGCATTTTTTCCAATTTCCGATAATTGCATTTTTCCGTCTATAATTTCGCCAAAATAATGTTCGCGGTCTTTTGTGCAAATGCTAACGAAATATAATCCATTACTACCATAATCCCATGATTGCAATCGCGCTGATGCTATTCGATATTTATTTTGGAATTTTTCAACCATTTTTTTAAACCTTGGTTTTCTCCAATAGCTTTATGTCTCTGATTATCATGTTTTTATCTGCTGCTTTGCACATGTCGTAAATGGTTAATAAAGCCACGGAAACAGCGGTTAAGGCTTCCATTTCAATGCCCGTTTTTCCAATACATTTGGCTTCACTGCTAACTTCTACTCCAGTTTCGCAAAGCTTAGTCGTAAGACTGATTTTTGTTATCATTAATGGATGACACAAAGGTATCAGCTCGCTGCATTTTTTCCCGCCCTGAATGCCCGCAATTTCAGCAATAGTTAGCACATCTCCCTTTTTATTTTTATTCTCTTTGATAAGTTGGATTGTGTTCGGACTCAACGAAATAAAACCTTGTGCTTTAGCTGTTCTTTTCTGATCGACTTTATCTGCTACATCAACCATTTTGGCTTTTCCTTTTTCGTCCACATGACTAAATTCAGACATACTAACCTCCAATATTATAAAATTTATTTTTATGGCAAATACTGCCCGTTTTGGGTTTGTTTTCCAAGGCTAATTCCACCGCTTTTTCTATTCCTAATGCGCGGATATTATATCCAATATCCGAAAACAAACAGGGCAAAACATCTCCTTTTGCATTAATTCGCAATCGATTACAGTGCAGGCAATCGCCTCCGCTACCGCCTTCTACTACATCAAAAAGACCTTCGTCCAAATTCATTTCATGAATAAAACGAATTTCTAAGCCTTGTTCTTTACAAAAGGCTGCCACTTCTAATGCATCTTTTTCATTAGCAGATTTCTTTACTACCGTATTGATTTTAATCGGGATTAATCCAGCCTTTTTGGCAGCTTTAATTCCGCTAAACACTTTCTTAATATCTCCACCTCTGGTAATCTGACTGTATTTTTCTGCATTCATCGTATCCAAACTGATATTGACTCTGTGCAAACCCGCCTGAGCAAGTTGTTCCGCATATTTGTCGAGTAAAATCGCATTGGTAGTCATTGCCAAATCGCTTATTCCTTCTATCTTGGCAAGCATCGCAACTAATTGTACAATTCCCTTACGCACCAAAGGTTCTCCTCCTGTAATCCGCACTTTATTCACACCTCTTTTTACAAGATAATCGGTAAAAGCATGGATTTCCTCAAAAGCAAGTATTTCTTTGTGTGGAATTAATGGAACGCCTTCTTCTGGCATACAATACACACAACGCAAATTACATCTGTCAGTAACAGAAATTCTCAGATAATTGATTTTTCTGTTAAATTTGTCGTACATCAACGTATTCTCCTTTCTTCAAACATTCTACTCCAATTGGAATAGAGGTAAAAGCATCCGCAAAACTAAGCGCGTGAATGTGTGCGGAGCCATGATACTTGATGGGATATACTTTCCCGTCTATTATTTTTACTGGAAAATAGGCCTTTCTTCCTGCTCTTTTTCTGCAATAGTCTTCTCCCATTGGTAAAGAAAATGCTCTTATTTCCTCCTTCATTCCCATCATTCCAAAAAGCAATGGTTTTACTAATAATTCAAATTGAATAAAGGAAGAAACCGGATTTCCAGGTAGTCCAAAACATCTTTTTTCTTTCATCACTCCAAAAGTGGTAGGTTTTCCTGGTTTCACCGCAATACTATCGAAAAGAATTTGTATTTGCAGTTTTTTCATTATCTCGGGAACAAAATCAAATTCTCCCATGGAAACCCCACCGCTAAGTAAAACAAGATCGTTCTCTTTTAATGCAAGAGACAGTTTTTCATAGGTATCTTCTTCTGTATCTTTTGCAATGCCATAATATTGTGTCTTTGCTCCACAATTTTCTACTTGCATCAACAATTGATGTCCGTTACTATTGCGAATTTGTCCCAAGCCTGGCTTTTGATGCGGCTCTACCAACTCATCTCCTGTTGATAGTATGCCAACACTAGGCTGCTTGTAAACTAAAACCTCAGCATAACCAACAGATGCAAGAATGGCAATATGTTGTGGTTTCAGGAATATTCCCTTTTCTAAGACTTTTTGCCCTTTTTTGACATCTTCCGCTTTAATACTGATATTTGATTTACTGCCCTTTTTCAAGACGTTAACAATATTATTTTCTACGCTGACATCTTCCACCATCACAATGGTATCAGCCCCTTTGGGGACAGCTGCTCC
>CAZJZP010000061.1:0-10578 GCA_964550505.1 uncultured Prolixibacteraceae bacterium
ACAATTCAACCCAATAACAATAGAAAAAAACCAAGAACAGAACAATCGAACAATTTAACCCAATACAACAGAAAACCCAAGAACGGAACAATCGAACAGTTTAACCCAATAACAATAGAAAAATCCAAGAACAGAACATCCGAACAGTTTAACCCAATAACAACAGAAAAAAACCAAGAAGGGAACAAGCGAACAATTCAACCCAATAACAATAGAAAAAAACCAAGAACAGAACAATCGAACAATTTAACCCAATACAACAGAAAACCCAAGAACGGAACAATCGAACAGTTTAACCCAATAACAATAGAAAAATCCAAGAACAGAACATCCGAACAGTTTAACCCAATAACAACAGAAAAAAACCAAGAAGGGAACAAGCGAACAATTCAACCCAATAACAATAGAAAAAAACCAAGAACAGAACAATCGAACAATTCAACCCAATAACAACAGAAAACCCAAGAACAGAACATCCGAACAATTCAACCCAATAACAACAGAAAACCCAAGAACGGAACAAGCGAACAATTCAACCCAATAACAACTGATTACACCAAGGAAACTGAACACCTAAATAAAAAAACTAAAATAAACAGATCCGTAGTTTCGGCTTTGGGAGAAATGTGGGTGATGATTGAAGTTGTATTTAGAAGAATGTTCTAAGACAAAAACAGCTTCTTCGTTCAATAATGCTGCATCAAATATTAAATCTGGCAAACTGCTAATATTATCGGCATCGTAAGGCGGATCGGCAAATACAATATCGTAGCTTTGCTTATGTGTTTTGATAAAACGAAAGACATCAGCCTTAATTAGTTGATGGTTTTGAATAGCAAAGTGTTCTATCATCTTTTTAATAAAACGACAATGGGAAAAATGCTGTTCGACTGCCACTATTTTTGCAGCTCCCCGCGAAGCAAATTCATAAGAAATACTGCCAGTGCCAGCAAACAAATCCAAAACTGTACAGTCCTGAAAATCAATCAAATGCTGCAATACATTAAATAAACTTTCTTTAGCATAATCTGTTGTTGGTCGTGCCTTAAATCCGGCTGGGGGACTAAATCGTCTTCCTCCTAGTGTTCCTGAAATAATTCTCACAAGGATTTGCTGAGGATAAGAAAATAATATTGGGGCGGTATTTCATTGAAAAAAGCAGAATATTCTACGGTATCTGGACGATTCATAAAATGAATATTTTTCACGTATTTGGCTGTCTTTTTATACACAGCAGAATCTGCATCAATTCCTCCGCTCAAATATAGCATATCTTTCATGCTGTCCATTCCAAATTGACGCATTACATCCAGAATTTGATAGCAAACTGCATCTTCATTCTCAAAAGCATAGCTGTTGGAAAGCAACAAATTACTATCTTCAAAGCAAAGGATATGCATGCGCTTTTCGTTAAAGCTGACAAAAAGTCTTTTTCCTTTTAACACATCTTTGTAAAGATGGATTGTGCTTTGAAGAAAAGATGCTGAAGCGGAAAAAAACTGTGCTTGCGGAAAATCCATTTTCAACTTATCTACGATATTTTGTGGTATTGCAAATAGCTTTTTAGCATGGAGTTCCGCTACATCCTGTTCCAAAACCGCATAATCATTGGGTAGTGAGTGGAGAAATTCCAGCATCTCACGACTGTCATTTTCGCCAAATAATTCTTCAGGGACAAGTGTTTCGTATGCTGTATCAAAGAGTATAATTTGCTTTTTAAAAGCTGACTGCATTGTTTTATTTAAGGAGAAGAATTCCTTCCATTGCTTATAGCTTTCTTCAATAGAATCTGCTTCCACTACTTTGTGTGCTGCGTAAAAAAATTGCTTTTTATCTTCTTGCATTAAAGCAAAGGAATATGAATGGGGAGAAAACAACAAAAATAATATACTACCATCCAAAGCATATTCCTTTGCAATATCATCAAGATGTATGTGGTTTGTTATGCTCATTAAAAATTATTCCCAGTTACCGTCAGTGGTTGGCTGAGTCATTGAACCAAATCGTCTGCCATCGATGGCAAGTTTTTCAATCATTTTTTCATCCATGCCTTTCAAATAGGCTTCTTTAGGAGCAAATACTTCAATCACATTAACCATTACACCACCTCTGTCAATAGTATCAACAGTCATAGTGAAAATTTCACCATCGGAGAATGGAATATACTTCAGTTTTGCTGGATCGAAATCTTCTCGGTCGCCAAATAAAGTATCTTTTACTGTTGCGTAACCAATCGTATCCTTAATATGTTTTGTAAAAGTAGTATCATTAGGATCAGCCAATAATTTTATAATTGGAAGTTTTCCGTTCATCACAAATTCAATCAAGCTATCCATACTAGGAGTATAATATTCATACATATTTCTATATTGAACCTGCGCTGTTCGAATGTCTTTTAAACGTTGGATAACAATTTCTTCTCTCTGGTCTTTTTCTTTATTGAATTTTACAGGCTTCATTATGCTACTGTAAACCATATAAGCCAACACAATGATTACCAGTGTAAGCGCTACTTGTACTATGATTTTAATGTTTTTATTCATTTTAAAAAGAGTTTATGGTTGTTTTTATGTTATTTCATTGCAAATGTATAATATTTTTAAAAAAGAAAAGAATAAATATCTATTCTTTTTCTTCAGTTTTAAAAAAGATAATATTACAACGCTTAGTTGATTACAATTATTTTATGATTGATGTTTATTTCTTCCCATTCCATTTTCAGCAGATAGATGCCATTTTTAAGGGAATTTAATGGAATACGAAGTTTATTAGCTTCAACTCTTTGCTGATTTTGCAAAACTAATTGTCCTTTCATATCATAAATAGAAAAAGGAAGACTATTATATGAAGAAAAGGAAGCTGATTCAACAAAAACAACATCTTTTGCTGCATTTGGATAAAGCTTATAATCTGTAAACTTCCTTTTTGCAATATTTTGTATTCCGTGATAAGTATTATAAGCAACTTCAGCAGATGCAATTAAATCCGTATAATTCAAAGCGGTATGAATTGCAAAAGCCAGCGTAATAGAATCTCCGGCAGCAATAGTATAAGGACCAGAACTCAATAATTGAGAAACATCGTTGCCTCCCTGTTGCACTCCAGCTTCATTGCGTTGACTACTTAAGCAAATAAATTTGTCAAAACCAGAAAAGCCGTCATTAATGGAGATGGAGGCATTTGTCCCGTCGTTATCAATCGCATAATGATTAAAAACCGTATCGTTTAATAATTGAACAGCACCGTAGTATTGCAAATTATTAAAACAAACATAGCCTAAACGATGGGAAGAAACTGTCTTGGCTATATTCATAGCTGAATTAATAATATCCCAATCCATATAAAGTCCTGCATAAATGTTATTCAAATCATTACTTCCATCATTCCTTATGCGGTATTCGCTTATAATATAGTTTTCCCTTTCCGTATCATCCCAAGCATAAATCAGTTGGGAAACGTTCACAAATAAAGGACTTACAATATTTGCTGAATCGCAAAACACTCCAGCATACATTTGATCTCCTTTAGAAGGATTATCCAGTTTTTTGATATTTTCCAAAGAATAAAAATCACTTTCAAAGTTACCTAACATACCATATAAGTTATCTGATACCGAGGCAGCTGCATTTCCAATAATAAATCCACCATAATACAACATCGGATAATAATCATTAAAAATCAATCCATTTCCTTGAGATGCCAAGGGTAAATCATTATATCCTATTAGAGATTTACTGCTAATAGTTGCGTTAATATTATTGGTATCAATATTCAGATAATCTACATTTAAGCTTTTCCTAAAAAATTCTTCTTTATAGTAATTTTGACTACTATCTACATAAGCTAGTGTAAACACTAAATCGTAACTATAAGGCATGTCCTGCAATATTTTCAGAGAAAAAGGCGAGCTATCATTGTTCATCGTTTGCATGGCCGAAATAACTCCTGCATTAAAAACAGTATCATTTAGTTCAACATAGGGAGAATTGGTAGAAATAATAATATCTAAATCTTGTGTTGTATCTAAATAATTTATAAAATCAGCGCTAATAAACAAGCTATCTCCTCGTTCAAAGATATCATCATCCTTATCAGTATAGCGAAGAGCCAAGGTCTTTATTCCAGGAGTTAAGCTATCTGTTAAAGCCCTATACATATTTAGTCGTCCGCTCCCCATTTTAGCTGCAAAGGGAATATTAAAAGGAATCGTATCAATACCATCAGCAGTAGCTTTTAGGCGTTCTGCAAATTGCCATGCATGCCAATTCTGGTTTGCATAATACGACATAAGCAAAGCTGCTGCTCCAGCGACCATTGGAGAAGCCATAGACGTTCCACTTGAAATAACATAAGCTCCGCCATTGATGGTAGAAAAAATATTTTGTCCTGGCGCTGAAATATCAACCTTATAATTATAAGTCGAACCGTTTGTTGTTTCTGTCCACTTTTCATCATTACTGTTTGTTGCTGCAACACTCAAGACATATTGATAAGATGCAGGATAATAAATGTATTCGTTATTTGAATTACCGCAGGCTGCTACAACCAAAGCATTGCGATTATGTGTGGCATAATTTACAATATCTTCACCATAGCGACTATAGGAATTCGTGCTTCCCCAAGAACAATTAATCACAGAACATCCATGATCAGCAGCATAGACAATTCCTTCGTAACCATAAACTAAACTTCCCGCCACATTATCAATTTTAATTGGCAAATAGCGACATTTGAAACCGCTTCCAATAATGCCAACGGTATTATCTCCTACAGCACTTGAAATTCCTGCCACATGACTTCCGTGAACATGCGCATTAACTTGTGGATTATTGTTTCCTTCTCCTAAATCCCATCCATAATAATTATCAATATAGCCATCGTTATCATTATCTATTCCGTCTAGCGGATCTGCATAATTGTAAGCTAAAGCATCTTCCAAATCTGGATGATCCAAATCGCTGCCTGTATCAACAATACCAACAACAATTGCAGTATCTCCCTGCCAAATATCCCAAGCATCATAAGCTTTAATATTGTTTAGGTGATATTGACTTGCTGTTAAAGGATCGTTGGGAACATAAAATAATTCTTCAATATAAATGTATTCAGCGTATTCCACCTCATCAATGGCATTAAAATAAGCCAAAGCTATTTCTATCGGAATATTTCTGAGATAATTTACACAGTAAATGGTAGAAAGATCAACCAATTCAAAACCCCATTTATTATATTTTTCTTTTGGTGAGTGATGATGAGGATATATTTTACGAAGACTTTCCACATCCAGCAAAGCTAATCTTTCTTGTATGCCAGGAATATTAATGGCATCTTCCGAACAAAACGCAGCGTATTGCGGATGCACTTTTAGAATAAAACTTTGCTGTTCGTAAGTGGCCTGAGGTAACTTCGATTGTGCAAAAATGACAAATCCCATTGTTTGGAATAAAAAAAGAAGCAGTATATATTTTTTCATAATTCACTATAATTAGGCAATTCTTCTAAAAAATGATAGGTTTTATTTTCAAAATCAACATAAGCGTAATAATGCATTAAACCGTTGCTAACAAAGAGATAATTCAATCGCAAAGCATAATTATATTGCGCTATTTGATCGAAAGTCTTTTGTTCTATTTTAATATGTGGAGCCTTACATTCTACCAATAAAACTGCTTTACCGTCTCTGTTGAACGCTAAAATATCACAGCGCTTTTTCAAGTTATTGACATCAATGCCATGCTCCGGCATAATATGAGACAAGGGAAAGCCTTTGTGGTTTAATAAATAATGGATAATATGCTGCCTTACCCATTCCTCAGGACTAAGTTTTAGGTATTTTTTTCGCACTACATCAAAAATTTCGGTTCTATCTTCCGATTTTCTGAGTTTATACTCGTATGTGGGCAAATTCAATTCCAGCATATGGTCTAAAAATAATTTATTTTCTTCCTAATTCCCGAATATTTTTGATAATAATATTGAAATCCGTTCCTACTTTATAATTTCTGGCGTAAGTAATATTTAAACGATAAAACACATCTTTTGATAAATCTTTGTTTTTCAAACTATCAGCCGTATTTAATATCCCTTTCTTGATTTTTGGTAAAGAAGAACTTTCCTTGTCGGCATAATTATTATATGAAACCCAGCTTCTTTTCCCGAAAAGTACATTAAAAATATTTCCTAAAAAGTGGAAGGGTTTTTTGACAATAAAAAACAATATTGGATAAATTGCTAAAAATAAGAAAGCAAAAAACAGATCCAACAAGCGTTTGTTCCTTCTATTCATTATAGTGCTGATAGAATTAATATTTATGACATAAAGCTCGTCAGCTGCATTAATGGAATTAGAGCCAATAATAGAAATGCTTTCTGGTGGCGCAATTTTGTATTCCACATTCATGGATTGCAGGGCTGCCATTTGATCAATAATTTCTTGTGAACTCATGGAAGCCGAGCAAAATATTAATTCATCAATCTTGTAAATATGGATAATCTCTTTTAACTGATCTATTCTTCCCAAAAAGCCATTTTCCTTTTCTGGCTTATTGCTAATAATGCCAACAAAATCAGGATTTAAAACCGTTGAACGAAGAATCTTTTCCACACGCTCTGCTTCCATTTTATCTCCGATAATCAGGTATTTTTTCTTTTTATTATCCCCAAAAGCATAGCTTTTAAATCCCAGCAAGGAAAGGAATAAGCGATTGAACAACAGCACAATAAGAAGCCAGACCGTGCCCAAAAGTATCAAGGCTCTGGAAAAACGCATGCTTTCGTCCAATAAGGCATAAACTACCAAAATAATAAAAGAACCGACAAAGACACCTTTGAGAATATTTTTTATACGGATTGGCTTGTCATAACCACCACTAAAGTAAACAGAAGATAACCAAATAATAATATAAGCAGGAAGCGCAATTGCGATGAATTCTATTGGATAGTGTCCGCCTTCAGGAAAAATAACCGCCTCCTCCCAGTATTTTTTAATCAAGAGCATTCCTCCATAAATCAATGCTGCATCTAATAATGGCAAAGAAATACGTTTTATAAAACGATAAAAAATAGAAATCCCTGCTCTGCAATATATTGCGAATTGAATCAATGAAGAAAAAAGACGTGCATTCTTTGGAGTAAAATGCTTCCTTGCAAAGATTATCATGGCATTATAAAACACAAAGACATAATTCACACTGTTTTTCTTTGTGCTTTCTCCTTTGTAATGAATAATTCTGGTTTTTGGGAAATATATATTTTTATATCCTCCTTTTGTAATGCGATAGGATAAATCAATATCTTCCCCATACATAAAAAAGCTTTCATCCAATAAGCCAATTTCATCCATTACTTTTTTGCGAATCATCATAAAAGCACCAGACAAAACATCCACTTCGTGGATTTTCTCTTTATCAAGATAAGTAAGATGGTATTTGCCGAATTTTCTGGAACGAGGGAAGAATTTAGCCAATCCGAAAATCTTGTAAAAAGCCACTTTTGGTGTTGGCAAAGCGCGTTTGGATTCCGGTAAAAAATTCCCTTTCCCGTCAATCATTTTAACGCCCAATCCACCTGCCTGCGGATGCTCGTCAAGATAAGAAAGGGTCGTGGTAAAAGTGTCCTCTTCCACTAAAGTATCTGGATTTAATAAAAGGATATATTCGCCTTTTGCTCTTTTTATTGCTTGGTTATTTGCTTTTGAAAAACCAAGATTTTCCTTATTTTCTATTAAAACTACTTCGGGAAATTTTTGCTTTATCAAAGCTTGTGATCCATCCACCGAATTATTATCCACAACAAATACCTCTGCAGGAATATCTTTTATGGCAACACGCACTGATTGCAAGCATTGCTCAATAAAATACTTCACATTGTAATTGACAATAATAATGGATAACTTCATTCCTGTCATCTTAAAAGACAAAAATAGTTTTTTTTTCTCAGATGACTGCAAAAATTAACCGAAGAAGCTATGAAAAAGCTATTTTTCTATCCAAAAAAAAGGATTTATTCTTATACTTCTAATGCGCCAATGATTTTATTTACGTCTTCGATGTGATGTCTTTGCAAATAATCTGCAATTCCTTTTATTAATTTAACACTGATTTGCGGATCAATAAAATTGGCAGTACCAACTTGAACAGCTGTTGCACCTGCAAGCAAAAATTCTATTGCATCGCTAGCCGTACAAATTCCTCCAAGACCAATCACAGGGATTTTCACTGCATTAGCCACCTGCCAAACCATGCGTAAAGCGACAGGCTTCACAGCTGGACCCGACAAACCTCCTGTTACGGTTGACAATAATGGTTTTCTGCTTTCAGAATCTATCGCCATTCCCAGCAAGGTATTTATTAAAGATACGGCATCAGCACCTTCATTTTCTGCTGTTTGTGCTATTTCTACAATATTGGTAACATTGGGAGAAAGCTTAACAATCAATGTTTTATGATATACTTTTCTGACAGCTTTAATAACTTCAGCTGCCGAGCTACAGGAAGTTCCAAAAGCCATTCCTCCCTGTTTCACATTGGGACAAGAAATATTTAATTCAATAGCCGGAATATCCTCCAATTCCTGAATGCGTGCAGCCGTTTGCACATAATCCTCAATCTTTGAGCCAGAAACATTCACGATAACAGCTGTTTTGTATTTTTGTAAGTCAGGATAAATTTCTTTGCAAAAATAATCCACTCCTTTATTTTGTAAACCAACAGCATTTAACATTCCCGAGGGAGTTTCTGCCATGCGTGGATAGGGATTTCCTTCTCTGTGTTCTAGCGTTGTGCCTTTAACAATAATGGCTCCTAGTTTATCGACTTCAATAAAATCATCAAATTCAAAACCATAGCCAAAAGTCCCTGAAGCTGTCATTACAGGGTTTTTCAATTCAAGATTGCCTATTTTTACTGCTAAATTTCCCATACTAATTCATTTACGTTAAAAACTGGACCTTCAGTACACACACATTGATTTCCGCTTTTTGTTTCAGTAACACAACACAAACAAGCTCCAATTCCACAAGCCATTGTATTTTCAAGAGAAACTTCTGTAGGAATTTGCTTGGTTTTTGCCCATTTAGCAACTGCGTGCATCATAGCATCAGGACCGCAACAATAGAGCATTGCATAATCATTCTGATTCTTTTTCAGGATGGAATGTTCTGTAAGAAAACCTTGCTCTCCAAGACTTCCGTCTTCAGTGCTAATGTGAACTTGACCGTATTTTTCATATTCCGCTATTTGCACAATATCTTTTTGGGATTTTGCTCCCAATACAATATCCAGCGCTATATTCTTGTCATGTAATTTTCGGGCTAAATATAATAAAGGTGCAACGCCACAACCTCCTCCAACTAAAAGCGCTCTGCCTTTTTCCAGAAGGCTAAAACTATTTCCTAAAGGATAAACGATATTGAGTTTTTCTCCTTTTTCCAGTGTAGATAATTGCGCTGTTCCTTCGCCCACAATTTTTACAAATAAGATTATCTGTTTTTTAGCTGCATCAATATCGTGAATGGAAATTGGTCGGCGCAAAAAGGTATTGACTGCATTGTCCACTTTCACTTCTACAAATTGACCGGGGAGAATCGCTTCAATCTTTTCATCATCTTGCAAAACTAAAAGAAAAGTATCTGCATTAAGAAAACGTTTTTCAATAATTTCAAGCTCTTTGACACGCTTTTTCATATTTTTATCTTTATTGCATCTGTTAAGCTGCTTTTTATTCATTTTTTATAAAAAAAAAGCCCTAACGGGCTTCACATTATTTTTTATCTGCTGCCTTTGCTTTCGGCTTAGGCTTTTTTTCTGCCACTTTCTTTTCCGTTTTTTTCTCTTTAGGAGCTTCTTTCGTTTCTTTCGCCTCTTTCTTTTCCTTTTCTTGCTTTACTTCGGGCTTTTTCTTTTCTTCCTCCTCTTTTTCTAAGCTAATTAAATTTTCAGACAAAAGAATATTATACCATTGAATCAATTTTTTGATATCAGAAACATAGACTCTTTCCTTATCATAATTGGGTAAAACCTTCTCCATAAAAGCTTTCATTTCATCCGGAGATGATTTATGGCTGATGGCTTCTTTGGCTTCTAATTTTTCATATATCTGCTGAAAAACCTCTTTTAAAGGCATATCTTCATCATAAGTGAAAATGCTAATCTCCTCCAATGTACTAACCTTATCGGAAGCATAAACGGGAATCCGTTTTTTATCCTGTCCAAGCGATTGCACAATAAGTCCGTTCTTCGTTTGAGAAAGCATTTTATATAATCCTGGCTTTCCTCCAATAGATAAAATTTCTGTTAAATCCATAATTTGTTTTTTTTCGACTTCAAAAATACATTAAAAATTATTTCTACCAATATAATTTTGTGGACTAAGTGCTAATAATTCCTTTTTAATCTTTTCAGGAAGCTTTAATGATTTGATAAACTGATGCATACTGTCTTTTGTAATTTTTTCATTTTTGCGGGTTAAGTCCTTTAATGTCTCATAAGGTTTAGGATAATTTTCTCTTCGGAGAATAGTTTGAATGGCTTCTGCCAAAACAGCCCAATTATCTTCTAAATCTTGATTAATCTTTTCTTT
>CAZJZP010000062.1:0-10459 GCA_964550505.1 uncultured Prolixibacteraceae bacterium
CCACGAAGGATTTTAGAATTATTTTCTTCGTGTACCTCCGTGTCTTCTCTGTGGAACTTCGTGAAAACAAAAAAGACTTATCCCTCTTGCAAAAACGCATCAATGCCTTTGGCTGCTTTATGTCCGTTGGCAATGGCTGTTATTACATCAGGTCCTTGAATAATATCGCCACCAGCAAATAGCCAGTTTAGACTACTTTGGAAATTATCTTTTACGATTATTTTTCCTCTTTCGTCCATGTCAATCTTTTCCTTGTAATTTTTGTCCAAATAAGATAAATTCATTCCTTGTCCAATAGATTCAATAATCATATCTGCAGGAAAGAAATTCGTGTTTTTTTCATCAAAACTTGGATTAAACTTGCCGTTTTCATCAAAAACACTTAGGCATTTTTTTAGATGCAGTCCGCTAATTTTATTATTTTCTATTGCAATTTCTACAGGACCCCAGCCGGGAATAATTTGTGCTTTTTCTTCTCTTGCTTCAATAATTTCTTCTCTATCTGCTGGCATTTCCTCTTCACTTTCCAAAGAAGTAGCAACTACATTCACTTCTCCGTATTTTTGGTTTTGAAGTCTTGCCATTGTACGAGTAATATCCATTGCAACATTCCCTCCGCCAATCACAACCACTCTTTTCTCCACAGGAATTTCATTTCCTAGACTCACTTCTCGGAGTAAATCTGTCGCGAAATAGACATTTTCATGTTCCGTACCTGGGATTCTGGTACTTCTTCCTTCGTGCAAACCCGTGGCAAGATATACAGCATCATAGCTTTCTTCTAGTTCTTTTAAGCTAATATCTTTCCCAATCCTGCAATTATATTTTATTTCTATTCCAAGAGAAAGAATGTAATCAATATCCTTATCTAATTGATTGTAAGGAAGTCTGTATTCCGGGATTCCATATCGCATCATTCCTCCTGCTTGTGGTAATGCCTCGAAAATAACACAGTCGTAACCCATTTGTGATAAATAATACGCTGCTGAGAGACCAGCAGGACCAGAACCAATAATGGCAATTTTTTTACCGTTCTTTTTGCTTTGTTCTGCTTCCAATATTTCTTTGTATTTTTCAGAAGGAATTTGATCGGCAATATATCTTTTTAGCCAACGAATAGAAATTGCTTCTCCGTTGTGTCCTAAAGAACAAACACTTTCACATCTGTGGGTACAAATTCGTCCACAGACTTCTGGTAGCGGATTGGTATCATAAAGAATGCGTAATCCTTCTTCTAAGTCGTTGTTTCTGATTGCTTTAATGTAATCAGGAATTCCCATATGCGCAGGACAAGTTGCTGTACAAATTCCGCATTCCACACATCTGTCGGCTTCCAATAAGGCTTGTTCTTTTGAATATCCTTTAACAATCTCAACAAAAGAACGATCTCTCTCTTCAGGATGCAATTCTTCCATCTTAACTCTGATGGGATTATATAATTGATAATTGTGTTCGGGTTTTTTCCATCCTGCTTCCTTTGTATCCCATGCTTTTTTGTCGGCACCTGGAACAAAACGAAAGACTTCAGGGTCGGTATCTACCCAATTAAATTCGTTGGACATTGTTAAAGAATTGGTCGTACAAATATCAACACACAAAGCGCACCAACAGCATCTTCCATAATCAATACGTGGACGAAGACCACTGTCGCCTTCTTTGGTTTCAACTCCGTCAACAGCAACCAAATCAATCGCTGCATTTTGGCAAATATCTTCACAACTTCCACAGCCGATACACTTTTCGATATCATTTTTGTGAAAGCCACGGTAGCGTTCAGCAGCTTCTCTTTTTAGCGGTTCCTTGATGGTAACGGGTTCTCTTACGAGGTGTTTCCATGCTGTGAAAGGACTTAAAATATCTTTTATTCGCATTTTTTTCTGCTTTTTATAATGATAGTTAATTTATCGTTCAATTTCAGGTGGATACGTATGTAGCGAAACCATTAATCCTGCAACATCTGCAATGTTTTGGTCAATGATCATATCTTCCAAAAGGGAAACAGCGTGCGTATAACTAGGTCCACGAACATTCACTCTTCTAGGATATTCAGAGCCATCAGCTACAACATAATAACCATATTCTCCTCGTGTGCATTCCATTTTTTTGTAAGTTTCTCCTTTGGGAATTTTCCAATGCAATACGTTAGGTGTCTCTGCTTTTATATCTCCGGTAGAAGGCATTTTGTCGATAATCTGACGAATAAGATCAATGCTTAAGAGAATATCTTTTCTTCTCACATCGGCTCTAGTATAGATGTCAGAATTTTCTCCTATTATGGTTTCAAAATCCAATTCAGCATATTTTGCATAAGGATAATCCTTTCGAAGATCTTTAGGAACTCCTGCTGCTCTGGCGTTTGGTCCAGTAATTCCGTATTTTTCTATCCATTCTTTTTTGATAACACCCATTCCAACCGCTCTTTTCTTAAAAACAGCATTGTTAAACATCACTTTATAAATATCTCCCATGAAACTTTCAATGGTTTGGAGGTTTTCTTCCATGCGTTTTTTAAATCCTTCGGGAAGATGTCCGCGAACTCCTCCAGGGATGATAAACATATGGTAAATTCGTCCACCGCTAAGCTCTTCAAATCTGTCTAAAATTAAATCACGACAATAAATAGACCACTGCCCGATAATTCCTTGACCAAAAGCACCAGCTTGTCCGCCAATCCACATCAGATAGCTTTGCAATCGCGACATTTCCAAAACCAATGTACGCATCCATTCCGCTGTTTCCGGAATTTCTATTCCTGCTAATTCTTCAACAGCAGTTGCAAAACCATATTCATTAAAATCTGGCTCAGGAACAGCAATACGACAAACTAAAGGAAAGCATTGGATGTATTTTCTTCTTTCCATTAATTTTTCAAAGCCACGATGAAGATAACCCACATGTGTTTCACAATCAACCACTTCATCTCCTTGCACTGTAAGTTCTAAAGACATATTTCCGGTAATTCCGGGATGTTGCGGACCGTGCCATATTTTCATAAATTTATGCGAAGAAAGATCAATGATATTCTTCCCATTTTCATCCTTTTCGGGGAAAAGGCTACGGTCTTCATTATATGTAAATAATTTCTTATTAGTCATTTGGATAAAGTTTTTGTTTCATGTATTCACTAGGATCATTGGTGCTGCGTCCGGGACGAGGGAAATAGGTCTCCTCGGAATATTTTTTTGTGTCAAAATCTCTACGGTAAGGAGGGATTTCTTCCCAGCCTTCGAGGATGAAATTCTTATCTATTCGTGGACTTCCTGGGAAATTGATTCCAAACATTTCTTTCAGTTCTCTTTGATAAGTGGCAGCTTGTTTCCATAAATGATGTATGCTGTACATTTCTGCATTTTCCCTCTCAATAAATACACGTATTCCTAAATCAATCTTACGGCTTGTATTGTTTAAGAGATAAGTAAGTTGAAATTTATCCTCTTCAATCCAGTCCACCGCAGTGAGAAGCACTAGGTGCGTGAAGTCTTCAAAATCCCGAAGATGATTGATAAAAGCAACAGCATGCTTTTTGTCGATGTTTACAAAAGCCAAGTACTTGTTCTTTT
The DNA here is from genome assembly GCA_964550505.1 of uncultured Prolixibacteraceae bacterium. Lineage (GTDB taxonomy): Bacteria > Bacteroidota > Bacteroidia > Bacteroidales > CAZJZP01 > CAZJZP01. Next base: position 3,561 of record CAZJZP010000062.1, read on the forward strand.
CTTCAAAGCTCGAGAGAGGAAATTGTTCACTTAATTTATTAATTAAATTTTCCATCTTTATGTATTTATTCTTATTGTCAATTATTTTTTTATGTATCAAGCCTTACCAATTATAATCAGGCATATCCCAGTCTTTGATAATTTTCTTTTGATTTGCTTTATACCAGTCGAATTTTTCAGCGTAGGTATTTGCTCCTTCACCTTTGCCGTTTTTTATTAGTTGTTTTAGTTTTTCAAATCCTGCAAGAATGGATTCTGGACGTGGCATGCAGCCAGCAATATACACATCCACAGGTAAATAATGGTCTAAGCGATTAATAGTATTATAGCTATCCCAATACATTCCTCCGTTGATAGTGCAACTTCCTAAAGCAATCACAAATTTCGGATTTTGCATTTGTTCGTAAGAACGCACCACCCTTTTTAATGTTTTTACCGATAAATAGCCGGAGATAACAAATACAGAAGACTGTCGTGGAGTTGGTCGCCATTGAATGCCGTATCTGTATGCGTCAAAACGAGGAGTCATTAGTGGACGCATTTCTATTGCACCACATCCTGTTCCGAAACCTAAGACCCAAAGGGATTCACTACGTGCCCAGTTGGCAAATTTTTCAATAATACCATTGTGGGGTTTTCTTACTTCGGGTTTATCCTCACAGAAATAATCTTTTAAGGGATCAATTTCAATAGGATTTCCCTCGGGAGAATTAACAATGCGCTTTTCTATATCTTTTTTACTCATTTTCTTAGAAGTTAAATTTCATCATTAATATTGCGATTATTCCGATAATGGTTGGAATAAATAAAAACCATCGAACAGATTGATCGACACGAAAACGGGGGAAAGCTAATCCGACAAAAACCGACCAAAAATAAATCAAAAAGGTTTTGAGAAACAGTTCAGGCCAGGAAGTTGCTCCACCAAATAAAAGATTCATAAAAAGAATCAGTTTGGCAACGGGAAAAATAGCTCTGTTTAATTGCAAAACGCCCAATAATCCAGAAGAAAATTCTGTTGGTGGTCCAATTGGAATTTCTTGTGGGGCAAGCACTACATCAAAAGGAGACCTCCCCATTGCTCCTAAAAAGGCAATTAGCATAGCAATTGCTGCTAAAGGATTAGTGAAAAGCGTCCAATTCATCATGCTGCCTTGCTGTGCTGCAACAATATCTGTAATATTCAATGTTTGATATTGAACTGCGATGGCAATAATTCCAAGCGTTAGTGGTAACTCAAAAGCAGTTACCTGAGACAATCCTCTGGATACACCCATAGCAGAATACGGATGTCCACCTTCGGCAGCACCTAAAGCCATTCCTAGTGTTCCGAAAAACTGAAAATACAAAACCAGCATTAAATCACCGGTAAAAGAGAAATTATCGAAAAGATTGTTTCCGAAAATAATAGGAAGAAACAATAACAAGCCTATTCCACCAGTAAGCCTGAAAACAGGAGCAATGTAAAACATAACTCCGTGAGATATTCTAGTTCTTTTGGAATAGTTTTTAATAATATCAATCCATGGTTGATACCATCGAATTCCGTATCTTCTTCCTACGCGAGCACCAATCTTACGAAAGATTCCCTGAAGTAATAATCCATAGTTGAGCACGATAAAAATACTCAACAGTGCAAAGGCTATTTTTGTCCAAATCCAGTCCATTTAAAATCCTCCAAAACTCAATAAATAAACAAATAATACAAAAACAATGATGTGTAAAACGTATGTTTGACCATCGCCGTTGAAAATCTTCCTGATTTTTTCGGCAATAGCGTTGGTAGCTTCGGCTATTCCATTCCAAAATGCGGTGATTTTGGGTTCTGCCAATATTCCGACAGCTTTGCGATAGTGTGCAAAGAAATTATACGCATAATGTGTTGTTTCTGGTCGTTCTGGTCGCTCCGCAGCGTAAACAATATTAAATTGTTTTACTTTTTTCACCTTTCTGTTCCAGAAAATTAACCAGAAAAATACGGCAGCAAAAATACCAACCACAACATACATAATTAGTTTCCCATTCCAGTATCCCAAGCTGCTGTATGCATTTTGACCGTCCCAAACCAAAGCTCCTTCAGGGAAGATGGGTTTGAGAAATTCGCCGATAGGTTGAAGCAATGAATTTGGTAGAGCGGAGAAAATCATAATTACCGCCAAAATGGCAAACTGCGGAATTAATATCCAAATAGGAGCTTCTTTTATCTGCCGATGTTCGTCTTTTAGCTGTCCAAGAAAAATACTGTGAATTAAACGGAAGCAGTATAAAAAGGCAATAATTCCTGCAAATGCAATTAGCGCACCTTGTAAATACCATTCTTTTTCAACAATAGCATTAAAGAAAATCCATTTTCCTGCAAAACCTGTTAATGGAGGAACACCTGCTAAAACTATAATTCCTATTAAAACACTAATAAAAGAGAAAGGCATTTTTTTAATTAAACCTCCCATCTGATACATGTTTTTTGTTTTCACTCTCCACACTACGCCACCAATGGCAAGGAAAAGCAAGGCTTTGAACATAAAGTGTGTTACGGCGGTAGCAGTTGCAGCAAGCCAACCTAAATGCGACATTAAAGCTAAGCCAAAAAGAGCATAACCCATTACGCCAATACTGGAATAAGCCAATAATTTCTTAGCATCTTCTTGAAAGGCTGCCATTAGATTTCCGATAATAGCCGAGAAAACCCCAATCCAACCTAGTAAATAAGAAATGCTGATTCCCCAAATCAGTTGGTCGCCCATCAAAAGCATCATCATAATCAGTCCAAACAAGCCTGCTTTAAGTAAAATGGCTGAAACCATTGGGGAAACATCTGTTTCTGCTTCGGCATGTGCACCCGGAAGCCAGATGTGAAGTCCCAAAGATGCTGTTTTTGTCATAAAACCGATAGCAAGTAAAAGGAAAATTATCGGAGTAAAGTATAGCGTTGTTGAAAGAATGCTTAAATCAATCGTCTGCTGTCCTATTGCAGCTAATCCAAAAGCAGCAAGAATAGCATAAGCTCCTCCTACAGAAAATAACAAATAACTATAAGCATGCTTTTTTGCTTTTTTCCCTCTGAGAATAAGGAAATAGGAACCTATTGTCATAATTTCCCAAGCATAGAAAAAATCCAGTGTTGTTTTTGCTTCAATTAATCCAATTAGTCCAGCAAACATCATCAGCGCCATTGGGAAAAAACCACTACGCTTTCCTTTGTATGCATATCCAGCTATCAGTGTAAGAATTCCCCCAACGAGAAAAATAAGCGCAAAAACGAGATTAAAGGACGCTAAATCAGGGTAAATATAATACAGATATCCCCCAACCGCAGCAATAGCTAAAGTGTTTTTGATGTAAACTGGTAAAAAATCAATAAAGAAAAATGCTAGAGCAACAGCCAATGGAAGATATTGTATCAGCTTCCCGTATTCGTGCATTTGGGAAATAAAATAGGAGCCCACAAATAATAAAACAACAGCTAAAACTGGAGCCAAAAATGTTTTGATATTGAAAGATATGATTTCTTCGGTTTTTTCACTTTTAAGAATTTCTCCAAGCCATCTGAATAAATAAACAATTTCAAAGAAGGAAGCGAGGAGAATAATTCCTACCCACAAAAATTTACCATTATTAGAAAGTTGCATTACCAATTCCCATTTTCCAAAAAAGGAAGGGAAAGGAGGGAAACCCGTTAATGCAATAACAAATACACCAAAGGCAATGAGTAAGATTTTATTGTTTTTGAGTATTGACCAATCTTTGGTTTTCTCTTTTCTAATAATTCCACTTATCCAGAATAAACCAGCTTTAGCAATTACATGTGTAATAAGAATGCTGAAAGCTATAAAAAGGTATTTATCGCCAAGATATTCTTGTAAGCCGATTACCGCCATTACAAGACCCGCTTGTCCAATGGAGGAATAACCCAAGAGTCGATTTGCGTTTTTCTGTCTTATTCCCAAAAGATTGGAAGCCAAAAAACTAATTAATCCAATAACGGTAATTATTTGCAGAAAAGGAGTTCCGACAATAGGTGCCATTTTATGCAGCACAAACAAGGAGGCAGTTAGATAAGCCGCTGAAATAATGGAAGAAACTCCTGCCGGAGCCACTTGATACACATCTAAAGCCCAACCGTTAGCTGGGAAAGGTTTTATTTCCAATATTAGCGCAACAATAAGCAGAAATGCAGCAACGGCATATCCTTTTATTCCTGTTACAGCTGTCATTTGAGGATCATCAATATTTAATGTTCCTGTAAAGTAGTAAAGAAAAATAATGCCTAATAACAAGAAAGCTGCAATAATAGCTGTTGCCATCATGTATTTGAAAGCAGCAGCAAAGCTATGGGTTGCACGACTTAAAATGATTAATCCTGCCAAAGAAATACTGCTGATTTCGAGGAAAACAAAAAGATTGAATAAATCTCTTGTCATTACAATTACATTCAATCCCATAAAAATCAAAAGCAAGGGAATAAAGGCTTTCTTTCCTTGTTCTTTAATTTCTTTGCCTAAATAAATAGCGGAAAGAATGCCAACCACATTTATTATACTAATAACAATGGCTTCTTGCATTCCAATAAAGAGATTGATGGAAAAAGGAGGCTTCAATCCTGCTGTATAAATAAAGCTTTCTGTATAGTTTCCATTCCACAAGCCAATAAGCCAATCTATTGAAATAAAGGCTGTTAATCCCAGTGCGATAGTGGAAATGATGGCATAAATACTTTTTGATTTCTTGCCAAAAAAACCAAGAAAAAAGGCAGAGCCTAGCAGTATTGCTATAATATAAATAGGTGTTACCATTTTAAATCTTTAAATTTGGTTATGTCTAATGATTTCTTTTGTTGATACATTTTTAACGCATACATAAGCATTAAAGCGGTAATCCCAAGTCCAATAACAATAGCTGTTAAAACCAAGGCTTGCGGAATAGGATCGACTATGCTGTCTGCGGCGTTTTCTGGTGTAAGTTTTCCGCTGATAATCGGTGCGGTTTTATTTCTAATATAAGCAATAGCAACCATTACGATATGTATTCCCGTATCGAAAAGGCTAAAACTGACAATGATTTTTATGATGTTTTTTTGTGTCAGCATTCCCCAGATTCCAATTAGTATTAATAGAAATCCGGAGATAAGTGCGATATGTTCAATAGTAAAAATATCCATTATTCTTCTTCTTTTTGAATTTCATTATAATTAGTGATGATACTTGTTAATTCAGCACCAACTTTAAGACCGACAGCAATATAAATTAAGGGAACTGCTCCTGCACTGAATATTTTCCCGAATTCTCCGAGCGATAAAAAACTATTATCTAGGAAACTGCCTTTTAGAATTAAACCCAAAATTGCTAAACCAATAAAACTAATTCCTGAAGCAGCTTCTACCCATTGGATGATTTTGTGGTTTATTTTTCGCTTTGGATTGGCTAAAAACATTAGCAATACCCCTGAAGCAATAATTGCTCCTCCTTGAAAACCCCCTCCGGGACTTAAATGTCCGTTAATAAAAACATAGGCTCCAAAAGCGAAGATTATAGGAACCATTATTTTTGTAGCAGTTTGAAGGATTTCTCCGCTGGATTTGGCTTCTCGGTCATCCTGCTTAAACTTGGTTTGACTGAGGATAAAACCAATAATAGCAGCTGTTAGAAATAGGATACTAACTTCTCCCAGCGTATCCAAACCACGATAACTTACAACAACGGCGGTTACCAGATTGGCTGCTCCAACTTCATTGGTAGCGTTTTCCGCATAATGGCTTGGGATAATTCCAAGTTTTTCACTTCCGGTAAAATCCATAAAAAGCGAGAGAAATATAAAGCCAAAAGCCACTACAATTAGAAAAATAAGTGATGTTTTAATCATTTGTTTTACGAATTTTATTTAACACATAAAAGAAAATAATGGTTGAAAGTCCGCTTCCAATCGCTGCTTCGGTCATGGCAACATCAGGTGCCGCCAATAAAAGATAGAGGATGGAAGCAAATAAACTTACAGATGCCGCAGCAATAACAGCAACTTTTAGGTTTTTATGTTGTATGGCAAGAATACCCATCACAAGGATGAAAACTGCCAGAAATATTGCTAGTAGTATATTAATCATCATTCTTTGTTTTATTGATTGAATTTTTTGCGTTTTTTAACGAATATACTGCACGAGCCAGCACATGAGACGATACAGGATTTGTCAGTATAACAAATATAATAATGGCAATGATTTTACCTATCCAATCCAAATGAATAAGTCCAATTCCCAACAAACTAAGCATCGTTCCAAGAGTAGAAGCTTTTGTGCCCGCCTGAATACGACTTAAAGAATCAGGCATTCGGACTAAGCCAATAGAGCTAATGAAAATAAACAAAGCTCCGGCTAAAACAAAAAACGCACCAATGATTTTAATTATTTCCATATTTATAATCCTTTTTCAATGTATCTTCCAATAATAATAACGCCTAGAAAGCTCAATAATCCATAAACTAATATCACATCAAGATATATCATCCGTTCTGCATAATGAGCAATGATTCCCATTAATGAAAGGGAAGAGATTGTCATTACATCAAAAGAAATTAAACGATCGACCAAATCGGGTCCTTTAATAAAACGATACAGTGTAATTAGAATTGCCGCCATAATTAATACAGCAGCAATAGTTAATATTGTATTAAGCATATATTTTAATTAAATGTTTCTCAAATTTTTCGACTATTTTCTTTGTTGCTTCCTCTATGTTGTGGGTTTTGACATCAATCCAATGTACGATAATAATATCCTCGTTAATATCCACACTAATAGTTCCCGGAGTAAGCGTTATGGAATTGGTGAGTAAAACTCTTGCTATTTTCGATTTAAGCTTGGTTTTCACTTCTACAATCCCTGGATTGATTGGTAAAGAAGGAGATAA
>CAZJZP010000063.1:0-8673 GCA_964550505.1 uncultured Prolixibacteraceae bacterium
ATAGCACGAAAACCATCTCTTGCTCTGATTTTTTTCCCTTCATCATAGGTTCTTCCATAATAAGAAATCCCTACTTCATAAATGCGAATTTTTGGTACTCTGGAAACTTTTGCCGTTACTTCTGGTTCAAAACCAAAGCGTTTTTCTTTAAGTCTAAGGGATTGAATAATTTCTGTTTTAAATAATTTATAGCAAGTTTCCATATCTCTTATATTCAAATTTGTAAATAAATTTGATAAGAAAGTAAGGAAATTATTCCCAATGGTATGCCAAAAGAACAGAGCGCGATGTGGTAAGCCGTTACCAAAACGAGTTCCATATACAACATCAGCAAAACCTTCTTCTATTGGTTTTAATAAAGCGTTGTATTCTCTAGGATCGTATTCTAAATCAGCATCTTGTATGATTAAATAATCTCCTTTAGCTTCTTTAATTCCCGTATGTAATGCGGCACCTTTACCTTTGTTTTTCTCGTGGGCGTAATAGGAAATGAATAAATCAGGATTTGCTTTTTGATATTCCTTTATTTTTTCTTCCGTCTTATCTTTAGAAAAATCATTTACAATAATTATCTCTTTTTTAATGGAGTTAATTAATTGCACTTCTTTTATCTTATCTAGAATTAAATGAATGGATTTTTCTTCATTATAAGCAGGAATTACTATAGAGAGTGTTTTAGACATTTATAATTGGTTTAAAAAATACAAAACTAATAAAAATTACTTAACGACTTAAGCAAAAAATACAAGGCTTTTTGTGGATAGCAATTTTATTGGATTTTTTCCATTTATTGATTGGCATCATCTGCATTTTTTGATTTTTGGAAAGCAAATCACAAGCAATTGCCAATTGAGTGGATTCTTTACAATTAGTGATAAGAAATTCTAATAGCTGTTCGTTACGGTAAGGAGTTTCCATAAATATCTGTGTATAGCCACTTCGATAAGCTTCTTCTTCGATTTTTTTAAGTTTTTTCATCAATTCGCCTTTATCAATAGGTAAATATCCATGAAAGCTGAAACTTTGACCGTTAAAACCACTTGCCATCAAGGCTAGAAATATGGAAGAAGGACCGCTTAAGGGAACTACGCTAATTTTTTTTTCGTGCGCTTTTGCAACCAGCAAAGAACCAGGATCTGCAATGCAAGGAAGACCTGCTTCAGAAACCAAAGCAATATTTTTTCCGGATAGGATAGAGGCTGTAATAGATTCAATATCAGAAGACAGTGCGTTTTTGTCGAAGAGATGAAAAACAATCTTATCGAAATCATTTTGATATCCTATGCTGCGTAAATATCGCCTTGCGGTACGCAAGTTTTCTACCGCAAATTCATCGATATTCATTAGTATATCCAAATGTCCTTGTGGAATTTGTTGTGCTAAATTGTCTGCTGAAATAGCTGTTGGAACTAAATATAGTTTTCCTTTGCCCATAAACTGAATTTTAGCAAAAATACGGTTTTTTTGCAATTTTCTAAACAGAAATTGTTGTCAAGAGCAAAAAAAAAGAGGGAAATTCCCTCTTTTTTAGCCATTATTTAGAATTCAAGTCGGACTCCAATAAGATAATTTCTTCCTGCTTGCGGGAAATAGCCGTCCATTACATATTCTTCTCCTCCATAAATATAGCGATACAACCAAGCATTTGTTTCGTATTTTACGTCGAAGATGTTATTGATTAAAAAATTGAATTTTAGCTTACAGTAATTTTTGACGTTGAAGCCGTATTCTAATCTTAAATTATTTAGAAAATAGGCATCTAAGATATTATTCTCATCCGAAGAATTGTCGATATACTGTTTTCCGACATATTTGTTTAAGAGGCTGATTTTCGCATCTTTAAATACATTGTAAGAAAATATTGCATTTGCAATGATATTGGGAGAAAAAGCAATATCTGTAGTACCTAATGCTGTTTTTTCTTGCGACCAATCATCCCAATTATCAACATATTGGGTGTAATTTTTTATTTTGTTTTGACTAAAACTACAGTTAGCTTCCGCTAAAAATTTCTCTGTGAAATGGTAAGCAGTGGCTATTTCTATTCCGCTACGGAATGAATTTTCAACATTGGTCATAATGGCAGCGCCAACATCATTTATTTCACCTGTCAAGACTAGCTGATCCTTGTAATCCATGTAAAACACTGTTGTGTTTAACTGGAATTTTTTGCTATAAAAATTATATCCCAATTCGTAGTCAAATAATTGTTCGGGACGTGGTTCGTAGTTATCATCAGCATCGCGGTAATTGGAACGATTAGGCTCTCTGTTTGCAACAGCAAAAGCAAAATATGCGCGTTGTTTCTTATTCCATTGGTAAATAATTCCTGCTTTTGGATTAAAGAAATTAAAATGGTGTTCTTGGGTTAAATCTCTGAAATCACGATGAATTCCTTTTATGGAATAATCTACGATGCGTTGCTGAACATCAAGGTAGAGATTGAATTTTTCGCTAAGAGCATAATTGAGTTTAGCATAGACATTAATGTCGGTTTTTTTCCCTTGATTATTATACCAATTGTGTCGATAATCTCCGTTTGACATGTATTCTGCCCAGACAATTTCCCCAAAGTGGTCGCCAATATACTGATTGGCAGCTCCTCCAAGATTGAATTCTAATCTGTTGTTGCTATACATGGCAGCATAGGTAATTCCAAAAAAGTCATTATCTAAATGCAATTGGCGAATAATATCTGTTTGATTAATAGTATCTCCACCGATAATAAGATTCTCTAAAGCATAATCGGAAAAATCTTGATCATCTTTATATTCTTCATAATAGCCTTTTCCTTTGGTGTAGTGCAATGCTGTTTGAAATTTCCAAGTTTCGTTGGGAATAAAAGAATAATGCAGTTGATAATGGTCTTGTTGATAATTATCTGTTTGATTTTCATATTCGTAAGGATTGTATTGCCTATTTGTTTCCAGTGAATCCTTTGGAACTCCATACCACGCTTGATAGGTTTTTTCTTTGCCAGAAAATACTAAGATTTTCAATTGATGCTTTTTAGTTATCATTCCACCACTTAAGTAGAAGGATTTTAAATCGGAGAAAGCCCTGTCGATATAACCGTCTGAATAGATTTTGGATAATCTAGCGTTAAAAAAGAAGCGATTTTTTATTAATCCGCTACCAATTTCAATATTGTTCTTCATGGTATTAAAAGAACCAAAACTATTGTCGATAATGGCAAAAGATTTTGGAGAAGGAGCAGCGGTTTCAATATTAATACTACTACCAAAAGCAGCGGCACCATTGGTGGAAGTGCCAACACCGCGTTGTATCTGGATATTTTCTACAGAAGAAGAAAAATCAGGCATATTCACCCAAAAAACGCCCTGCGACTCAGCATCGTTAAGCGGAATTCCATTCACCGTAACATTAATACGCGTAATATCTGTTCCTCTAATTCTGATACCCGTATAGCCAATTCCTGCACCAGCATCAGAAGTACTCACAACAGATGGAGTATATTCTAAAAGATAGGGAAGGTCTTGCCCCAAATTTAAGGATTGGATTTCTGATTTTTCCAGATTCGTGTAACTACCTGGAGTATTTTCGCCTGCACGGGTCGAAGTTATGGTAAAACTTGGATATTGGATTACTTTTTCCTCCATCACAATGTCCAATTTCGTATTTGATTCAACAATTACTTCTTTACGGACATCTTTATAGGATAAATGCTGGAAGATAAGATGGTATGTTCCCGGTTTCAGGTTTTCAATACTATATGTCCCGTTTTCATCACTGAGCGCATATTTCCCGTTTTCTTCCACCAGTACGCTTACCGTAGAAATTACAGCCTTGTTTTGATCGCTAATTCTACCGTTAATTCGATATTGAGCCAACAGATTCCACGAACAGAGCAGCAAAACTGTTAAAAATAATAAGATTTTTGTTTTCATTTTGATAATTTTTCGTTTTAAACTTCTAAAGGTAAAGGGATGGAAACCATTAGTTGAATTAAAACTCTCATCCCTACGCCGGCACTACCCGGATCAGGTTATGAGGGTGTAATCTCAGCCCGTTAATTTAGGGCACCCCTTGTTTGATGATGCAAAACTATAAAAAAAAAGCGTATCAGTTGAAAAAGAATTTAGTTTTTCTTCGGATGAATGATTAAAAACTTTTCAACAAATAGCTATAAATGCTTTTTATAGCAAAGCTTTTATTATTTTTGCAGCCAATGCAATTTCATAATCCCAACATATTATTTGCACTTTTTGCTATAATTATACCGATAATTATACATCTTTTTAATTTTAAAAGATTTAAAAAGATATATTTTTCCAATCTTGCCTTTCTGAAAGAAATCAATATTAAAACCAAGAAGAAAAGAAAACTGCGTGATATTCTAATTCTGATTAGTCGCATTTTATTGATAGCTTCATTGGTTATTGCTTTTGCACAGCCCTATATTCCTTCTGCTAATGCAGATGGAGAAGAGGAAAAAACCAATTTAGTCTTGATTTATCTCGACAATTCTTATAGTATGGAAGCTGTTAACGAAAATGGTTTATTATTAGAACAAGCAAAAGATAAAGCAAAAGCTATCGTTCAAGCCTGGCAGTCTTCCGATGTTTTTTATTTGTTGACCAATGATTTTGCTCAGCAATCTTCCCGTTCAAAGACGAAAGAGGAAATACTTGCTGATATTGAAGAGCTTAAGCTTTCTCCCTATTTCAGGAATACTACGGAATTATCCCAAAGGATAGCTCAGTATATTGAAGATAATAATGCAAAAAATATACACTTTTATCTAGTTTCTGACTTTCAAAAAACAGCATTTGATTTTGATAAATTAGGTGTAACAGAGCAGATTTCGACCTTCTTAATTCCGTTAAAAGCGAATGAAACTGCCAATTTGTATATTGATACAGCTTGGCTGGCAAATCCTGTTTCGCGGGTGGGGGAAACGCAGGAAGTCTTTTTTGTTATTGCAAATTCAGGAGAAGAAGATTTGGAAAAACAAGCGGTAACGCTATTAATTGATAGTGTGCAGCGTGGAATGACAGTAGTTGATGTTCCGGCAGGAGAAAAGATAAAATCTTCTCTTCGCTTTCAGCTAATGCAACAAGGTGTTTTTCCACTCACAATTGCTATTGAAGACTATCCAATTAGTTTTGATGATAAATTATATCTTTCTTTAAAAGTGAAAGCAGCTTTTTCCATTATTTCATTATATCAGGATAAAAAATCCAGCTACCTTGAAAAGATATATGCACAGGATAGTGTTTTTCAATTACAGCAAATTCCAATACAAAACTTTGATTATGCAGGACTTGCTGATTGCGATTTGTTAATATTACATGAAGTTGCTCAACTTCCTTCCGGAACCCAAAGTCTTATTCGTGATTATGTTGCGAAAGGCGGAAACTTATGCATTATCCCAGGGAAAAAAATGGATTTTGATGATTACAGGCAGTTTTTAACTTCTATGCAGGCAAATTATTATACCTCTTATGATACATCTTCCATGCCAGTGAGTAGTATCGAAATGCAAAATGCTTTTTTTGCTGACATTTTTGAATCCAAAGTAGAAGAAATTGATTTGCCAAAAGCAAAGGCTAATTATGCGATTAGTCGTTTAAGAAATAGTCATTCCATAAGTCTGATGGAATTTTCAAATAAAAGCAGCTTTTTAGAGACTTCGACTTATAAAGATGGAAGAATTTATCTTCTCGCAGTAAGTTTGCAGCTTCACGATTCTAATTTCCCACGCCATGCATTGTTTTTACCCGTCTTTTATAAAATGCTTTTTTATGCAGTAAACAGAGAAGGAACATACAAAATATTAGGCATAGATAAGACAACACATTTAAGCTTGGAGAAACAAGCTGAATATGAGCAGTTTAAATTACAGCAAGCAGAAACTGAAAAGACATTTTTCCCACAAATTATACGTCACGATTTAGGAATTGATATCCTTTTGGATAATTATTTTAATGATGCAGGCATTTATTATTTACTCACAGAAAAGGACACGCAAGATATCATTGCTATTAATTATAGTCGTAAAGAATCCTTATTGGAAGCTTATTCTATAGAAGAAATGGATAGTATTGTAGCAGAAGATGATAGAAATATTTCGATTCTATCTGATAAACATAAAGCATTAGATCAAATTATACGAGAAAAAAACGAAGCAAAAGCATTGTGGAAAATTTTTATAATTTTGGCACTGATTTTTGCAGGAATAGAGGTAATATTGTTAAGATTTTGGAAAATACCATAAGAAATGAGTGAAGAAAAGAAAAATATGGAGAATGAACCCAACGAGGAACAGGGAAAATCCCTAACATCTTCCACTAAAAAGCAACGTCTTGGAGGAATGTATGAAGATTGGTTTTTAGACTATGCTTCTTATGTAATAATGGAGCGAGCTGTTCCCAGTATTTTTGATGGTTTAAAACCCGTGCAGCGAAGAATCATGCACGCAATGAAAGATTTAGACGATGGCAGATATAATAAAGTTGCAAATATTATAGGTCATACCATGAAATTTTATCCCCATGGCGATGCTGCTATTGGCGATGCTTTAGTGCAATTAGGACAGAAAGAATTGTTAATTGATATGCAAGGAAACTGGGGAAACAATCTCACAGGAGATAGTGCAGCTGCTCCGCGATATATCGAGGCTCGTTTGTCCAAATTTGCCAATGATGTTGTTTTTAACCCAAAAATTACTGCTTGGGGACTTTCCTATGATGGTAGAAACAAAGAACCCGTTAATTTACCTGTGAAATTTCCCTTACTTTTAGCACAGGGAGCAGAAGGAATTGCCGTTGGTTTGTCTGCTAAAATACTTCCGCATAATTTTAATGAATTAATTGACGCTTCCATTCAACATCTCAAAGGAAAAGAGTTTGAATTATTACCTGACTTTCTTCAAGGTGGTTACATTGATGCTTCAAAATATAATGATGGTTTGCGTGGAGGAAGAGTTCGCGTTAGAGCAAAAATTTCAGAATTAGATAAAAAAACACTTGTTATTACAGAAATTCCTTTTAGCACAACTACTGGATCTTTAATAGAATCAATAGTACAGGCAAATGAAAAAGGAAAAATAAAAATTAAAAAGATAGAAGACAATACTGCACAAAACGTAGAGATTGTTGTTCAGCTTGCTCCTGGAATATCTCCCGATCAAACAATTGACGCTTTGTATGCATTTACGCTCTGTGAAGTTTCAATTTCTCCTAATAATTGTGTGATTGATGGCGATAAACCCGTCTTTATTTCCAGTAGCGATTTACTGAAGAAGAATACAGAGCATACCAAATTCCTTTTAAATGAAGAACTTAATATTCAGCTTGCTGAATTGAGGGAAAAGCATTTTTTCACATCTTTGGAGAAAATCTTTATTGAGAAGAAGATTTATCGAGATATTGAAGAATGTGAAACCTTTGAAGCTATTATTGAAACAATTGATAAAGGCTTAGAGCCATATAAAAAATCATTCTACAGAGAAGTAGTGCGTGATGATATTCTTAAATTAATGGATATTAAAATTAAGCGTATCTCAAAATACGATAGCTTAAAAGCCGATGAAATTATTTCGTCGCTGGAAGATGATATTAAAGATGTTGAATATCATTTGGAACACTTAGTAGAATATAGTATTGATTATTTCAAAGAGATTAAAAGAAAATATGGTAAAGGAAAAGAGCGCAAATCTGAATTAAAGTGTTTTGATAATATTGAAGCTACTCGGGTTGTTGTTGCCAATGAAAAATTATATATCAACAGAGAAGAAGGCTTTGCAGGTACATCATTGAAAAAAGATGAATATGTTTGTGATTGCTCTGATATTGACGAAATTATTTATTTCACTGCAGAAGGTAAATTTCAAGTTACCAAAGTAAGCGATAAATTCTATGTAGGTCAAAATATTATTCATATTGATGTTTTTAAACGTCATGATGAACGGACGGTTTACAATATGGTGTATCGTGATGGATTTGCAGGAAAAGTGATGATTAAGCGTTTTATGATTAAAGGAGTTACGCGTGACAAAGAATACGATTTGACAAAGGGAAAAGAAGGTTCTAAAGTGCTATATTTTACCGCTAATCCAAACGGAGAAGCAGAAGTTGTTAAGGTGTTGCTTAAACCAAAACCTAGGCTGCGCCAATTGAATTTTGAATACGATTTTAGTGAATTGGCTATTAAAGGACGATCTTCTCAAGGAAATATTTTAACAAAGCATACTGTTAGGAAAATATCTCTCAAGGAAGATGGAGTTTCTACTCTCGGAGCAAGAAAAATTTGGTTCGATGAGGCAGTAAATCGCATAAATTCAGATGAAAGAGGAAGCTTTTTGGGTGAATTTGACGATGAAGATAAGATTATCGTTCTCTACAAACAAGGGATAATGCGTTTGTATCAAGCCAAATTAACAACGCATTTCGAAGATGATATTTTGATTATTGAAAAATATAATCCCAAAAAGATTTATTCTTTGGTGTATTTTAACGGTGAACTGAAACAGTATTATCTTAAGCGTTTTCAGGCAGAAGATACGGATAAACCTCAAGTTTTTATGGATGCTGATGATAATAGTAAACTTATTCAACTGAGCGATGATTATCGACCACAGATTGAAGTAGTAACCAAAAACGCAAAAGGGGAGAAGGACAGTGAAATAGTGAATGTGGAAGAATTTATTGC
>CAZJZP010000063.1:8773-10430 GCA_964550505.1 uncultured Prolixibacteraceae bacterium
GCAGCAGGAATAGGACTAAAATAATAATCGTAGCACTGAATTTCTTCGTTTTTTACCTTGTCGAAGATGCTATTTATATATTCTTTGCGTTTTTCTAGCGCAATAGCATTGTAATTTTCTTTCTTCATTTGAATGTGCGGATTAATGATAAAAGCATCATATACAATTCGTTCTGTGATTACTTTGTCGTATTCTTTTTCTTCAGAGTCTGTAAGCTTTGGCTGTAAACTGAAAATTTTACGAAATTCTTTTCCCTCATAGCCAAGTTTATGTTCGATAGAAAAACAAGGTGAAATACCATGCACTTCTTTGAAAATTTTTCCAGTATTTTTATCGTATTCCCACTTTTCTTCAAATTCTAGATAAGCAATATCTTCAATCTCATAACAAATGAGCGTATCGCTAATACTGTCGAAAATTGGATGAACAAAACAGAATGCATCCATTAGTTTGTTGGGGTCTAATTCTTTTCCCTGATAATCCAAAAGAGTGTATTCTCCGCTTTTGGCGGCGCTAATAAGAAGATTTATAAACTCTAATCTCGACTCTTTTTCGATATTATTGTAGTACCATGGAGTAGTCTCATCAAAATAGGGGTTTTTGATGGGCATTTCATAAAAAATTTCTTCAGTAAGATTGATTTTTTCAATCTTCTCTTTGTTTTTACATCCGCTTAAACTAATGATAATAACTAAAATTAAAAGAATGAGGTTTTGCTTTTTCATAAGAAATAGTGCTTTAGGTTTGTGTAAAAATACAATTTTATATTTGTCTTGTCAAGATGAACGTATTATTATTTTTCAAGTATGATTTTAATTTTTATTTGTCTTCTTTTCAAATCGCTGATGGAAGAAAGCACGATGTTGTTGTTTTTGTTCTTCCAGATTTTCCGGAATAGCATGTTTCCATCTTTTGTGTGTCCATAACCAATCTTCTGCTTTATCTTTTATCTGCTTTTCAAGTAAACGAACATATTTTTCGCTAATAGAAGCATAGCTTTCTTGCTTAGGGGTTTCCGTAATTATATGAGCTTCAGCTTCATAATACCCGCGTTTTATTTTTTTGATGGTAATAAAAACAACTGCAAAATGGAATTGATGGGCGAGATATTCGGCTCCGAAAGAAAAAGGAGTTTCCACATCTAAGAATTTAGTCCAGTAAGCAGATTCTGGTTTGGGAGCTTGGTCTGCTAAAGCCAAAATGGCCATCTTTTCGCCCATTGCCTGACGGAAAGCAATTTCTTCTTTATAATTATCAGCGCTAACGACTTTCATCCCGTTTCTTTCACGCAGTGCATTAATTTTTCTGTTTAAGAATTTCTCACTTAAGGGTTTTCCTATGCCTATAGCTCGGTGTGGAATTATTAAGTTTTGAGCAGTAATGAAAAATTCCCAATTTGCATAGTGAGCCGACATAATAACAACAGATTTCCCATTATCATATAAATCCTGAAATATTTCAGGATTCTTCAGTTGCATTCGCTTACAGAGTTTTTTTTGGGAAATACTCAGGTTTTTAATGCTTTCGGCAAGGATATTACTGATATGTCGATAGTTTTTTTGTAATAAACGACTTTGTTCCTTGTGTTTAAGCTCAGGAAAAGCAAGGCGAATATTTTGAAGAGCGATTTTTTTACGGTAAGGTAAGATTGTACGTA
>CAZJZP010000064.1:0-3441 GCA_964550505.1 uncultured Prolixibacteraceae bacterium
ATGGCACGAAATAAAAATTCAGGCTGAGATACAGAAACTTTAAATGAATGAAGAGTAATTGATTTAACAATGATAATACGAAGTAAAGCACCCTTGAGATTAGGTTTTGCTGGAGGAGGTTCAGATGTTTCTCCTTTCTCTGAATTGTATGGGGGTGCAATCTTAAACGCTTGCATAAGTATGTATGCATATACAACCATTATTCCTAAAGAAGATGGGAAAATACATATCAAATCCTTAGATAAAGAAATAGAATTATGTTTTGACTCCCAAGAAACTTTGCCTATTAACGGAGAACTTGATTTAATTAAAGGGGTGTACAATAGAATAATCAAAGAATTTAATATCAAACCCTTGTCTTTTGAAATAAGCACTTATGTTGAAGCTCCTGCAGGATCAGGATTAGGAACTTCTTCCACTTTGACGGTGTCAATTTTAGGCGCTTTTGTGGAATGGCTTAAATTACCTTTAGGAAAATACGACATAGCCCACATGGCATATCAAATAGAAAGAATTGATTTAGCAATGGCAGGTGGAAAGCAAGATCAATATGCTGCTACTTTTGGGGGAATCAATTTTATGGAGTTTTATAAAGAGGATAAAGTAATTGTCAATCCGCTTAATATCCCTAAGAAATACCTCGATGAACTAGCTTATAATATGGTTTTGTTTAATACGGAAACCTCAAGACTTTCTTCAATTATTATTGAAGAGCAGTCCGAGAATGTACGAAGTAATAATATTCAAGCGATAGATGCAATTCATCAGCTCAAAAAACAGGCAGTAAACATGAAAGAAGCCTTGTTGAAAGGAGAATTAAATAGAATGGGGGAAATACTTAATGATGGATGGATGCATAAAAAACAAATGGCCAAGGGAATAACAAATGAGATGATTGATAAAATCTATCAAACAGCGATTAAAAATGGTGCCCTCGGAGGAAAAGTTTCAGGTGCTGGTGGAGGTGGTTTTATGATGTTCTTTTGCCCTTACAATTCCAGAAATAAAGTGGTTAAATCATTAGATGTTTTTGGTGGTGATACCAAAAGATTTGAATTTGTTGAACAGGGGTTAACTACTTGGACAATATAGTGTGTTATCTTATTTAACGAAGATGTTGTTGTTGACAAATAAATATATAATTAGACGCTAATATTTATCTAAATAATTAAGCTATGAAATTGTTTCCCAAAGAAAAATTACGTTACCGCTTTGAAAAATTTATGAGTAAAGGTGGAAGTTCTATCTTTTTAAGTTTATTTATTGTTTTTTTAATAGGGTTTTTTATTGTAATTGGATTACGATTTGCCTTGATATATTTTTTTCCAAATCTTGATGTCTTTAACGACTTTTGGTCAGATATCTGGATCTCATTTCTTCAGATTACAGACCCAGGAGCTGTGGCAGAAGATACGGATTCCTCCCCTTGGCTAAAAGTTATTGCTGTTATAGCCGGCTTTTTTGGGATAGTTATTTTCTCCATGCTAATTGCTTTTATTACTACTACTTTAGAAAACCTGCTTCACGAATTTAGAAAGGGGAGAGCTAAAGTGATGGAAAAAGGACATAGCCTAATGCTTGGTTGGAACGAAAGAACAATTGATATTATCCGTGAACTTATCCTAGCAAATGAAAGCGAAAAAAAGGCGACTATTGTCATTTTGGCAAAAGAAGATAAAGAAAGCATGGATGACCATATCGCCAAAAGAATTACAGATAGAAAAACAACCAGTATTATTACCACTTCTGGAGATTATGCTAATATGAGCGAATTAAATCGGGTTAGTGTTACAGAGGCAAAATCTGTTTTAATTATGGCTGCTTGTTCAGAAGCTTCAACTAAAGAGCAAAAAGATAAATCAGATATTCAAACTATCAAAGCAATTATGGCAGTTGTTTCTTGTCAGCAAGGAAAAAATACTATTCCAATTATTGCCGAGATTTTTAATCAGGAAAAAAGAGAAATTATTAGCTATTTTGAAGATCCAAATATTATTGCGCTGGATAGTTGGGATATTATGGGGAAATTATTGGTTCAAACTTCACTAACAAGCGGATTACAAGTTGTTTACAATGAAATACTCTCTTTCGATGGAGCAGAAATATATTTTTATCAAGCTCCTTGGAATAATTTAAAATTTTGCGATTTAATCTATCATTTCACAGATGGAGTTCCGCTTGGTGTTTTGACAAAAAACAAGACACTTGTACTGCGTCCAGAAAAAGATTATTTAATGAAGGAAGAAGATGAATTATTAATTTTAGCAGAAGACGACTCCACCATTCAATTTCAGCCAGAAACTCTTTTTCAAGTAAAAGAATTGCCCTTATCTACTCAAACATTAGCAGTGAAATCTAAAAATACATTGATTCTTGGTTGGCATAATCTTGCTGACATTTTTATCAGAGAGTCGGTTGATTATTTGGAAGCAGAATCTGTTTTTGATGTTGTTATTAATAAATCTTATGAAGAAGACATAAAACATATTCAAACAATACAACAGAAGTATCCTTCTTTTAAAATACAACTCATAACCAAAAACCCACTCAATTTAAAAGAATTAGCAGAATTAAGACCCTTTGACTACGACAGTGTTATTATTCTTTCTCAGGACACCAAAGAGTGTGATTCAGAAAGCATAGATTCTGATACATTGGTTATTCTTCTTTTACTTAGGAAAATTAAACAAGGCTTGAAAGAACAGAATAATACACAAATTATTACCCAAGTATTAAATTCAGAAAACCAAGACATTATTACACAAACCGATGTAGATGATTTCATTATCAGCAATAAGCTGATTACCATGATTTTAGCGCAACTTAGTGAAGAACCAAAAATCTCTGTGCTATATGAACATCTTTTTGCTGAAAGTGGGAGTGAAATTTATGTTAAACCAGCAGCTTTGTATTTCCAGGAATTACCACATTCTTGTCGTTTTATTGACCTAATGCGCCTAGTGGATAAACGAAATGAAATATGCCTGGGAGTGAAAAAGGCTTCACTTAGCAGAAGTCCTGTAGATAACTTCGGAATACGACTTAACATTTCTAAAAACGAAATGCTAGAAATCGCGGAAGATGATTTTGTTGTAGTCTTAGCAGAAGATTATATGTAAAATCAAAAATAATCGTTATAATAGAAATGTGATTATGTTCAAGCTAGGGTTTTACTTTTTAGCTTGGAATAATTATAGTATATTTGCTAAAATTTAAGAACATAATGAAAGTAGAAGAAATAAAAAGCAGGATTCAAGAAGCCGTAGATTTAAAAGTAAAACTGCTACAAAATCAAGAGTTTGTAGAAAAGCTTTCTTTTTCTGCTGATAAATGTGTTCAGGCTTTTCGCGAAGCTGGAGCTGTGTTTTTTTGTGGAAATGGAGGAAGTGCCGCCGATGCTCAGCATTTAGCAGCAGAATTTTCCGGTCGTTTTTATTACG
The DNA here is from genome assembly GCA_964550505.1 of uncultured Prolixibacteraceae bacterium. GTDB lineage: Bacteria > Bacteroidota > Bacteroidia > Bacteroidales > CAZJZP01 > CAZJZP01. Next base: position 3,441 of record CAZJZP010000064.1, read on the forward strand.
A